>NZ_JANQDF010000048.1:0-23988 GCF_029891675.1 Anabaenopsis tanganyikae CS-531 | reverse complement strand
AGGGAGAAAAACAGTACAAAGTCTGTATTCTTAGTAAGAAAAATAGCCCATTAAAAGACCATTGTCCGGATAAAATCTTCCTTGTCCACTTTCCTTCCTTGTCTTCGGTGGTCTTGCCTTCACAGATCATATTAAAAACCTACCCTTGTAAGGAGAGGGAGGGGTCAAATAATATTCGATACACTAATCATGACTTGACAAACATCCTCTTAGAAACCCATCTAACTTATATAAACTTTTATAAACTTTGGCTATAGGACTCCTATTTAATTTTTTGAACAAGACTCAGTACACACAGCAATTCTTCTTACCTGTTCCCTGTTCCCTACCTACACAAATCAATTCAGAAACCAAACCTGATTTCTATATATGTAATTTCTGTTAAATGAAATACTGGATACTTTTTTATTAATCAGCAAGTATTTATGATATACCACTAGTAATTTAGTGCCTGTTTGATGTTGCTAGTTTTCTCAAAAACTCCATCTTGGTATATAATACTAACAAAATCATGACATCTTCTTAAAACAATCTGGTCATAAGTATTATGAATGAACAAGTCAAAGTCCTGAAGCTCAGTGGAATTATCAACACCACCAACTCACAACAACTACGAGAAGACCTGATCTGCCTTGTAGAAAGTGGTGCTAAAATAGTTTTAGTCGATTGTCAAGATGTCAAGTTTATGGATAGTTCTGCCTTGGGCGCTTTAGTATTAGCATTCAAAACATTACGGGCAGCAAATACCAAACTAGTTCTGTGTTCTATCAATGAACAAGTCAGAATATTATTTGAATTAACAGGTATGGATAAAGTGTTTGAGATATTTTTAAATGAAGATGACTTTAATCAAGTTGTACTCTCCCCAAAATAATTAATCGAAATTAATTTGTAGGACTGATAAATCATCATCAAAAGCATCTTTGGAGTTCAAAGCAATGAGATAATTCAATACTTGATCGAGTTTGACTTCAATGGTGTGTTGTAAGCTAACAAGTATTTGAATAAAAGCATCTAAACTCCAAAGTGTGCCATCTGATTTTGTGATTTCATAAGCACCATCACTGAAAATATAGAGATTACTAAATTTATCAATATTGCAAAAGGCGTCAACATATTTTGCCTCTGGAAACATCCCAACAGGCATTCCCGGAGTTCTTAGTAATTTAAATTCGGTGTTTTTGGCAGATGTACCTGATACTAATATTGCAGGGGGATGACCAGCGCTTGCATAAATTAACTCCCGCTTAACTCGGTTATAAACTCCATACCAAATAGTAAAATATTTGTCATTTTGGTAATTCATCTGGAAGGTTTGATTTAAAGCCTTGAGTACAGCGCTCGGTTGATAGTAATTCAAACCTTTTAAGGCGCGGGAACGTAACAGATTGAGGACGGAAATTGAGGGGAGAGCAGCTTTTAGTCCATGTCCAGCCGTATCTAGAAGGTATATAGCTAGATAATCAGCATCTAGCCAGTAGTAATCGAAACAATCGCCGCCAAGTTGTCGGGAAGGAATGAATCGCGAGTCGATTTTTAGAGGTTCCATGACTGGTAGTGGTAGCAGCGATCGCACATATTCTGCTGCTTGTGCTAATTCAGTTTCTAAAAGTAGCTTTTGAGTATGTAAATCCTGACTTAACTGATGCAAGCGCAATCCGGCTCTGACTCTTGCTTTTAATTCATTTTGCTCAATGGGCTTGGAGATAAAATCATCAGCGCCAGCATCTAGTCCCTTGACACGATCAGCAATGGAATCTAAAGATGTTAAAAAAATAAAGAAAGTGGTGCATAAGCTGGGGTCTGTCTTCATGCGCTTACAGACTTCTAACCCATTGAGTCCTGGCATAATCCAATCACAAATAACCAGGGCTGGATGGTAAGCTATAGCCTTGGCTATTCCCTCTTCTCCATTACTAGCAGTAATTACTTTATAGCCTTGTTTTTCTAACATCCTCTTCAGGAATATTTGTATAGAAATATCATCATCAATTACGAGGATTTGAAACATGGATAATGCTAATTGGAAATTTGATCATGGTTTGGTATTTTGCCAATACTCCCAGGGTTTTCTCCTCGTGGGAAGATATCAAGAAGGAATTAATTGACCTCAGATGCACACAGATAAACACCGATAATTTTTATATACTCGGTTTTTTCAAATGTTATGGGGGTGATAATGGGTTTAACCATAAGAGAATGGCGCGTTTTAGCTGGTTTAAATCTCGGTAAATTTCTTGTTTAAACCATTGTCCTAAAGCATCCCAAGGAGTAAATGACCCTCCTGTTTGCCATTTGATATCTTGACCTAAAGGTGTGGTGTGAGTACCTGGTAAGGTTTGTTTTGTCACCATGTGGGAGAAGCGGTCTAGTAAGATTTGACTTAAACCTGCTGATTGATCAATGGTATCGTTGCTAAATTTTATTAATAAATTACGGCGGATATTGTAGCTCTGTCTTACAATTGTGTCGGTTTCCACTGGTGAGGGCGTAAACTCAATGGGCAAAGTAGAATTAAATTGCTCTACTAAGGGGATGGCCTCTTTGGCGGCGTAGTTATTGAAGGAAATTAAAATATTTCCAGCACGTTCTACAGGTAGCAAACTGCCAATGAGTAAGTGAAGTTTACAACCCATACTGTGCCCTAACCCGTAAGTAGGCAGATAAAGCTGGCGTAGGGAGCCAGAGTCGTGTAATCTTTCTAGGGTGCGTTCAAAGTTCAGTAGTACGGTTTTGGCGATCGCAATATGATCTAAAGTATTGATAAATGGTGTAGCAATAATCACATATCCTTGATTAGCCAGATGTTCTAGTAACCAGCGATAAGTCAGATGGGGTGCGGTGGCCACAAATGCACCTCCGAGAAAATGGATGATACCAATGGGCTTTGGGGGAATGAGTACCCAGTTACCTCTAATTTCTTTCCAGTCCATACCTATAGGCGATCGCTAAATTCACACCTCTTTATGTTAGACTGTCGATTGCAGTCCTGGGGAGTTTCATAGCAAGATTCATGAGTGTGAGGTCAGGTTTTGCAGCCTTTTCATTTCCAGTTGCACATCTAAAGCAATTTGCAATGCTTCATTGAGTAACCTACCATGCTCGGTCGCTTCTTCTGTAACTTGCATTGCGGTTAAAGTCGCCAAATTATTAGTAAATAACTCTGTATTTCTGAGAATAAAATTCTGATTTTCTCTTAAAATTCTCTCTGTCTTCAAAGCCCGAATTAAATCATTTCTTGTGAGCTTCAAGGCGGCGATAACTTTTTCCCTTTCTCTAATAACCACTCCTGGATTACCAGCTGCTTCTATTTGATCATTGATATCTATGGCTTTGATAACAGCATTATACCTATCAACATCATTTAAAAGTATTTCTAAAGAATTCGTCATATTGTGATTAAGTATTTTAATTTTTCTCCGCCATAATAAATAGAAAACAATCTGTGTGACACATCCACCCCAAGAACACAATATTATTAACAGTAACCAAGATGGAATTGTGATCCAAGTAGCAAACAGCTTAATCAGGATATCAAAGAGCAAATAACTAAAAACAAATATAGAAGAACTAATAAAAACTACAGTAGCTCCCTCGGAACCCCTAAGTTTATCTGTAATGCTTTTAGCAATTGTTCTTAAAGGTTGGGTAATAATAATTAATTGCTGTTTAACAGGTAAATTAGTCAAATTTTGCAATTCTGTATGACTAATATCTAAGCCATGTAAATCATTACGCACCAATTCCGTATCCTCACCAGATTACTTAGGAATGTGAATTAAATAACCAGCAAAGGAAAATTTTCCACCTCACCCAGTCTTCTTTAAGCAAGAGGGGGACAGGGGATGAGGTTCTGTACTTTCCTGATGCAATGCTTATTTAGTACAATATAGCAATCAAATTTATTGATGGCTCGTTAAATAGTAATTTTTATGATTATTTTAATTGAGAGAAATACTAGCATTCAAATACATATACGTTAAATTTGATACAGATTAAAAATGAGCTAGTGCTCATCTAATTTTCAACTCCAATTAAATTGTAGGCTCATGAAACATCAACAAAGAGAGGAAAAAGTCCATCATAAAAATTAACACCCAAGTAGTGACCACTGCGGTTGTTGCCGACTCTCCAACTTCTTTTGCTCCTCCCTTAGTAGTTAGTCCCCAACTGCAACCATTGATAGCGACTATAGCACCAAAAATCAGCCCCTTCACTAAAACTATAAGTAAATCTGATGGTTCTAAAAAAGTTCTGACAGATTCTAAAAATGCTTCAGGGTCAACATGATAAAATTGGGATGCTGCAAAAACCCCACCAGTGATGCCTACAACTAAAGCAAAAACCATCATAATGGGCATCATCAAAATGCAAGCCACTACTCTAGGAAGCACCAAGTAATCAATAGGATTTGTTTTGAGCATATAAAGTGCATCAATTTGCTCTGTAACTCGCATAGCACCTATTTCCGCTGCAAAAGCAGAACCTACTTGTCCAGCAATAATACTAGCTGTCAAAAGAGGCGCTAATTCTCGGCAAAAAGCCAAAGCGAAAGCCCCCCCCACAGCATCTAAGGCACCAAATCTCACTAATTCTCGAGCAGTTTGAATAGTAAAAATCATACCAGCAAAACCACTAACAAGGACAACTGGAAACACCGAAGCAGGCCCTGCGGTCACCATGTGTTGCAAAATTTTGCGGTAGTAAGTTTTTCCTTGAAGTAAATGCAGGAGTACCTGACCAAAGAGTAGAACTGCGGCAAAGCAGCGTACTATCCATAATTGATCTAATTTTTTTTTAGTTTGCATTACCGCCCTTCAGACTGAGTTTTTTTGTCCCCATATAAGCAAGTGATACAAATGGGAGGGAATTTAGTACCTATCTAAATTGAGTCTTGCCTGTCATTAGTTTATCGCCAATTATGTCTTGTATCAAAATATTATGCCCCTATATCAGCCATGAATTTGTGTAATTAATGACACAAAGAGATTAAGCATATTACATTATTGCATTCCCCGTCCCATAAAGTAGGAAAACATCTGTGTTTATCTGTGGTAGATATGAGATTTTTAGTGATGATAATCAGCATCTAAAAGCATGATCACTCCTGAGTAATAATTTAGATGCAATTGCAGTCGATAAAAATACTTAAGTTGTATATATTCATCCTAATCAATAGGTATTCGATTGTCCTCAACTATCTAAAGGAAGAGAAAAAAAATAATAGTTTCACCTTAAGCTAGTTGTGTAATTCAATTAAATCTGAGAACATTCATTATGTCCAATAATTTATTTCCATACTATTGAGACATTTGGCGAGAATTTTGGCAAAGTGGCGATTAAATGCCCAGTATTATGGTAAGACTCCGCTATCAAGTCATAGATAAATTAATCAGGGTGAGGAGAAAATGATCATGTCCTCAAAAGTTATAACTCTCAATCATTCAGGTTGGCATTGGTACTTTAGATATTGACATCAGCCAAACATTCCTGTGTCTACTAGGAATCTACATAAAATAATTTTCAACTTTTTCTTGGAGGATATTTTCATGATTAGTTTCTGGCGTTGGTCATCAGCAGGTACAACTTTGTTGTCCTTGGGAGTCATACTGGCTACAATCAATCCCATGATAGTTTCCGCTCAAACCAGTGTGACTCCCTCCCCTGCTTTAGCAGCTAACTTGTCTGATGTTAGTGCACAGTATTGGGCCAGTCCATTTATTCAAGCTTTAGCGCAAAGAAACATTATATCTGGTTTTCCAGATGGTACTTTTAGGCCAAATGAACCAGTGAGTCGGGCTGAATTTGCAGCAATGATTCAAAAAGCTTTTAATCAAGACCAAATTCGGCAAATAAGTGCAGATGGTTTTGCAGATGTTCCTGGGAACTTCTGGGCGGGTTCTGCAATTCAGGAAGCCTACGAAACCGGATTTATGTCAGGTTATCCAGGAAACTTATTTCTGCCAAATCAGCAAATTCGCAAAGTTGAGGCCATAGTTGCTTTAACAAATGGTTTAGGTTTACAAACTAGAGAGAATCCATTAGCCGTAGTCAATACTTACTACACAGATGCGTCAGCAATCCCCAGCTATGCACTAGATAATGTTGCAGCAGCTACGGAGGCTAGTATTGTTGTTAATTATCCCAATGTTAAGCTACTTAACCCGCTAGATCCTTTAACTCGTGCTGAAGCGTCGGCGATTTTATATCAAGCTTTAGTCAGACAGGGACAAATGCAACCCCTAGCTAGCAACCTTGTAGCCACTAAGTATATAGTTGGGGCTACGGAACAAACTCAAAGTCAAGATATTGTTTCTATTGCCGCATCGAGTGACACTTTTACAAGCTTGACTTCTTTATTGCAAACAGCAAATTTAGCAGGTATTCTACAGCAACCCGGACCCTATACAGTGTTTGCTCCCACGGATCAGGCATTTGCAGCTTTACCAGCTGGGACTCTAGAAGAGTTGCAGCAACCGGAGAATAGAGACTTATTGATTGAGATTTTGAGATATCATGTGGTTCCTGGGGAAGTAACCGCTAATCAACTCTCATCCGGAGAATTAATCACCTTTGAGGATGTACCTGTAAATATTCAGGTAGATAGAGCTACTAATCAAATTGCGGTCAATGATGCGGATGTTATCCAGCCCAACGTACAAGCGAGTAATGGTGTCATTCATGTAATTAATAAGGTACTCATACCACCTAACCTGGGAGTCAGTCAATCGCCACCAGCAGCAACTACTGTTGCTATGGAACCAGGTACAGGTACTCGTGGAGGGTCTAGTTATATTGGGGTTGCTGGTAACATTGGTATAGGTGGTAATTCAACTCTCAGTGAAAGTAACTATGGAATAATCAGCAAAATTGGGCTGACTAATACTATCTCCGTGCGACCAGCGGTGATATTTGGGGGCGATACACTGTTTTTGGTTCCCGTAACTTTAGATTTTGCTCCCCGTTTCGCAGATCCCCTAAATGGAGAACAAATATCAATATCTCCTTTTTTAGGGGCTGGGGTAGCTTTTGAAACTGGAAGCGGTTCTGACGTTGGTTTATTATTAACTGGTGGTGTGGATGTGCCTATAGGCGATCGCTTTACTGTCACCGGTACTGCAAATGCAGCATTTTTAGATCGTACTGATGTGGGTTTGCTCCTGGGGATTGGCTATAATTTTTAATGGTGACCCTGGGGATGATGGTAGTTCATCTTACCTATTAATCAGAATGAACAGAGAATAGCCACAGATAGCAAACACAAAGGCGATCGCCCCAGAAAAAATAACAACATCCCTGACAATAAATAAAATCCAATCTTTTCTAAGTTCTTGTCTAAACTTGAGTTCCCGCAGCTTCTGTTCTAGTTCCGCATCTGCTTGTGATTCCAAGTTTACCGGTGATATGATTTTGGTTTTATCTACTTCCATCTTTCTCCTGTGAGCAATGCTTTCCATCTCCTAACTAAGCAGAAATCTCTCCAGAACCTAGGGTGAGGTTTTTGCCAAATTAATCTAAAAAACTAGTTTTAATTAACCTTTGGATAACTCAAGCTTTACTTATTGGCATTACAAAATTTAGTAGTTAACTATTTTGTAATACTTTGCTTGAGGGGGCTATTCATGAGCATAAAATCTCATAACCCATTAAGATTAAATCGTCGGCAGTTTTTACTTAGTTCTGCTGTAACAGCAGGTAGTATTATCACCACAAATATTGTATCAAATTCACAAGTATTTGGACAAGCTCCCGGAATTATTACATCTGAAAGTATGCGTCCTACCATACCCTATGGTGTTGCTACTGGGGATATAAGTGGTAATAGTATTGTGATTTGGAGTCGGAGCGATCGCCCTGCACGAATGGTGATTGAATACTCTACCAGTGAATCCTTTAACAGACTAGGACGTGTTTTTGGTGAACGTACTTCACAGGAACAGGATTTTACAGCCAGATATGTTCTCAAGAACTTACCCCCAGACCAGCAAATATTTTACCGGGTAATTTTCCAAGACTTAGACAATCCACGCATCCAAAGTGAACCTGTCAGCGGTACATTTCGCACTCCTTCCAGAACCGGAAGAGATATTTTCTTTGTCTGGGGTGGAGATACCGCCGGTCAAGGCTGGGGGATTAATCCCGATTTGGGTGGGATGACAATTTATGAACAAATGCGTCAATTAAATCCTGACTTTTTCATCCATTGCGGGGATACGATTTACGCCGATAACCCACTTGTAGCAGAAAGAACACTAGATGATGGTAGTATTTGGCGGAACATCGTCACAGAAGAAAAGTCAAAGGTAGCAGAAACCCTACAAGAATTTCGTGGTAATTTTCAATACAACTTGCTAGATGAAAATGTGAAGCGTTTTAACGCCCAAGTACCGATGTTAGCCCAATGGGATGATCACGAAGCTGTAAACAACTGGTATCCTGGGGAATTTTTGACTGATGATCGCTATACTGTTAAGGATGTTGACTTGCTAGTACAAAGGGCAAGACAAGCATTTTTTGAGTATATGCCCATGAAATATAAGTCAAGATATGGTGCTGACCGGTCAGAAATTTATCGTTCTTTCCAATATGGTCCATTACTTGACATTTTCACGATAGACGAGCGGACTTATCGTGGACCAAATACCGGGAATGTTCAGCCAGCAAAAAGTCCAGAAACAGATATGCTGGGCCAATCACAACTGCAATGGTTGAAGGTGCAACTACTTAAATCAAAAGCTACATGGAAAGTAATTTCCAGTGATATGCCTTTAGGGCTAATAGTGCGAGACGGTCCTACTGCTTTTGAGGCTTGGGCTAACGCAGATAATGGTAAAGCCTCTGGAAGGGAATTAGAGTTGGTTGAATTACTGCGATTTATCAAACGCAGAAACATTAAAAATGTTGTTTGGATAACTGCTGACGTACATTATGCCGCAGCCCACTATTATGACCCCAATCGGGCAGTATTTCAAGACTTTAAGCCTTTTTGGGAGTTTGTCGCCGGACCTCTCAATTCTGGGACATTCGGACCGGGACAATTAGACAATACCTTTGGTCCACAATTGATATTTCAAAGCAATCCTCCAGGTATGCGTCCAAATCGACCCCCCACTGAAGGTTTACAATTCTTTGGTGGAGTGAAAATTGATGCTAATACTAAAGTGATGACAGTATCACTGCGTAATTTAGCAGGGGAAATTATTTATAGCCAGGACTTACCACCAGAAGCGTAAGTTTTGGAAACCTGAGCTTAATTGAGCCAGTAAGATAGAATTATTCTGTCTACTGGCTTTTTGTGCAGCTGAGATAGCCAGAAAACATCACAAAAGTTTGAGCCATCGCCTCTTAAACTCCACATCAGGTTATCATCAAATATTGTGGAATGTCCGTGCATAACCTACCATCTATGACTGCTTCTGATTCTGACACTCAACTAACGGAACCCCATAACCCTGCAGCGCCTCTGATTGATACTCAATTAGCAGACCGCAGTAAGCTGAGTAAGATGTACCAGCACTATGTAGAAATGAAGGATAAATATCCTCATGCTTTGCTGCTGTATCGGGTAGGAGATTTTTTTGAAACTTTCTTCCAAGACGCTGTAACAGTCTCCAGAGAATTGGAACTGGTACTGACGAGTAAACACGGTGGCGAAGTTGGTCGCGTAGCCATGACTGGTGTACCGCATCACGCCTGGGAACGCTACACCACCCAGTTAGTAGAAAAAGGCTATGCGGTGGTAATTTGCGACCAAGTAGAAGACGCATCGGAAGCAGTGGGTCTGGTCAAGCGTGAAGTCACCCGTATCCTCACACCGGGGACTTTGCTAGAAGAGGGAATGTTAAATACGCGTCGCAATAATTACTTAGCCGCTGTAGTAATTGCCGTAAATCATTGGGGTTTAGCTTATGCAGATATTTCCACCGGGGAATTCCTCACAACTCAGGGGAGTGATTTAGAACACCTAACCCAGGAACTAATGCGGTTGCAACCCTCAGAGGTGGTGGTTCCCACTAACGCCCCGGATTTAGGGAGCTTGTTGCGTCCCGGAGAAACTTCGCCTCATCTTCCCCAATGTTTACCACCATCATTTTGTTATAGCCTGCGATCGCAGGCTCCCTTTACCCAAGGTGAAGCTAGATCAAAATTATTGCAGAAATTTAAGATCCGATCGCTCGAAGGACTCGGTTGTGATCATCTTCCTTTAGCAGTACGAGCCGCTGGGGGTCTGCTAGAGTATGTGGAAGATATGCAAAAAGTCAACCCCGTTACCCTGCAAAAGTTACGCAGTTATATTATTACTGACTATTTAATTGTAGATAATCAAACCCGCCGTAACCTAGAGATTACGCAAACCGTCCGGGATGGTACATTTCATGGTTCCCTGCTGTGGGCCTTGGATAGAACTAGCACATCAATGGGGGGGCGGGCTTTGCGGCGGTGGTTATTGCAACCACTACTTGATCTTAAAGGCATTCGGGCGCGACAAGACACCATCCAAGAATTGATGGAAAATACACCCCTGCGTCAAGATTTGCGGCAATTGTTACGGCAAATTTACGACTTAGAACGGCTGACAGGTAGAGCAGCTTCGGGAACAGCTAACGCTAAGGATTTAGCAGCTTTGGCCGATTCCCTCTCACGCTTACCCCAATTATCTCACCTAGTGGCCGATGCGCGATCGCCTTTTCTCAAAGCCTTACAAAAAGTCCCGGATGTCTTGGAAGAAATAGCCCAAAAATTACACGACCATATAGTAGAATCACCACCCATACATATTAAAGAAGGCGGCTTAATTCGTCCGGGGATAAATCCCCAGTTGGACCAGAGAAAAGCCACCGTAGAATCAGACCAGAAATGGATTGCTAATTTAGAAGTTGACGAACGAGCAAAAACCGCAATCCCCACCTTAAAGGTAGGATTTAATAAAACCTTTGGTTATTATATTAGTGTTCCCCGCTCTAAATCTGACCAAGTACCCGATAATTATATCCGCAAGCAAACCCTCACCAACGAGGAACGTTACATCACCCCAGACCTGAAGGAACGGGAAGCGCGCATACTCACAGCGCGGGATGATTTAAACCAGTTGGAATATGAGATTTTTGTAGAGTTGCGCCAAGATGTCGGAGAACAAGCGGAAGTAATTCGCAATGTTTCCCGTGCTGTAGCTGCAGCGGATGTGTTATGTGGTTTAGCTGAGTTAGCTGTACAACAAGGTTATTGTCGTCCAGACATGATTTCGGGACGGGAGATGATGATTGTCGATGGTCGTCATCCCGTAGTCGAACAGTCTTTACCCGCAGGGTTTTTTGTCCCCAACTCCACCCACTTAGGAAGAGAACAGACCACCCAGCACCTAGAGGAAAAACCAGATTTAGTTATTCTCACCGGACCAAATGCAAGCGGTAAGAGTTGTTATTTGCGTCAGGTGGGGTTAATTCAGTTAATGGCGCAAATTGGGAGTTTTGTTCCAGCGACCCTGGCGAAGTTGGGAATATGCGATCGCATTTTTACCCGTGTGGGTGCAGTGGATGATTTAGCCACAGGTCAATCTACTTTTATGGTAGAAATGAATGAAACCGCCAATATTCTCAATCATGCCACTGCGCGATCGCTGGTATTATTAGATGAAATTGGCCGAGGAACAGCAACTTTTGACGGTCTTTCCATTGCTTGGGCCGTAGCGGAATATATAGCTACAGAAATTCGCTCGCGGACAATTTTTGCCACTCACTATCATGAGTTAAATGAATTGGCTAGTATTCTCCCCAATGTGGCTAATTATCAAGTCACCGTCAAGGAGTTACCCGACCAAATCGTTTTTTTACATCAAGTTCAGCCCGGAGGTGCGGATAAGTCCTATGGTATTGAAGCTGGACGTTTAGCGGGTTTACCAGATGTAGTCATTCAAAGGGCGAAACAAGTTATGGGGCAAATTGAGAAACACAGTAAGATTGCTATGGGGTTGCAAAATATGGAATAATCCCCTCAAAACCTCTAAATTAAGAATCATCACCTACCTCGTCCCCGTTCTATATCCTCAATTACTTGTTGTAAATACCATTCATAAGACATCCCCGGAAGGTATTCCTGTTTATCATCAATTAGTCTTTGGGCGATTTCCCAATGTCCCCCCACCAGTCGCAACAGTCGCTGACGCAGTAAACCATAGTTTTGCTGTTTCCACTCCGGTCTAGATGTCTGGACTTTTTGCAACCTCTCCAATACTTGATGATAATTGTCCCAATCTTCCTGTTCACAAAAAATACTCGCCGCTTGTTGATAATCTGCAACTGCGTTTTGCATTTCTTCTAAGCAAGCATGGGCAATACCGCGATTGTAGTAAGCTGGTGCATAATGGGGATGAATTTGTAATGCTTGGTTGTAATCTTGAATGGCATCCAGATAATTACCAGATAATCGATAGGCATTACCCCTAGCCACATATATTAAAGCATCTTGGGGTTGGATTTTCAAAGCTTGATTAAAATCCGCCATCGCTCCTTGATTGTCCCCCAACAGCGAACGGGCTTTACCTCGGTTACGATAAACTATGGCATCTGTGAAGTTTAATTGTATAGCTTGGTTAAAATCAGCGATCGCTTCTCGATAATTGCCCATTTTACACCTGACCACCCCCCGACAACAATAAGCTTGAGCATCTTGGGGGTCAGCTTGTAATATCCAGTTTAAATCAGCGATCGCCTCAGTCGTATCTCCCTGTTCGGCTTTTTCTAATAACTGGGTAAAATATCCGTTGATTGATAAGTCTAATATTTTTTGGGCATAAGCCTTAGTATAATTACTTGAGTTTACATCTGGTTTTGGTTTTGGTTGTAACTGTTTAATTTTTTCCATACACAGCCGACAGCTAGCGGTGTCTTTTTGTGCTAAATATAATTCAGCGGCTTTTTTAAAGTTAGCGATCGCATCTTGAATAAAACCTTGCTTGCGCCGTATTGTTCCCCGCAATTGATAAGCAGGTGCATAATTAACATTGAGGCGAATCGCCTGATCCACATCTTCCAGCGACCCCGGTAAGTTTTTCAGTACTACCCTAGCCAATCCCCGACAATAATACCCCTCCATACCCCCAGGATTCAACCGGATACATTCAGTATAATCAGAAACTGCTTGATGAATCGCACCTAAATTATAATAAGCCAGACCCCGGTGTAAAAACCCATCCGCAAAATCAGGGACCCATTGTAAACAACTAGTAAATTCCTCAATAGCACCAGAGTAGTCTTTTTCCTCAGCCCTTTTTAGTCCCCGGTGATAAAACTCATTACTCATAAATCACCTAACCAGATAAACATTCCACTTATATGTTAAATATGAAATCAACCTGTTGCATAATTCCATCAGCAGTTAATCATTGTATATTACTTAACAGTAAACAGATTTGATCATGATTGACTGGCTTTACCGCTATCCACCATTATATTCAGGAACACTACTAAAGCGCTACAAGCGCTTTTTTGCCGACATTCAACTTGACTCCGGGGAAATAGTCACCGCACATTGTCCCAACACAGGGCCAATGACAGGAGTATCCACCCCCGGGAGTAAAGTACAACTTTCTCAAAGTGATAACCCCAAACGCAAATTAGCTTACACCTTAGAATTAATTCAGGTACATGATACTGAACCCACCTGGGTAGGAGTAAACACAGCCTTACCCAATCGTATAGTTAAACTAGCCTTAGAAAAACACCTATTCCCCCAACTAGGAGATTATAGCCAAATTAAAAGCGAAGTAGTGTATGGACAAGATAAAAAAAGCCGGGTAGACTTCTACCTCACAGGAAAAGAGCCACAACCGCCAATTTATTTAGAAGTCAAAAACACAACATGGGCGCAAAGTACCCGAGCAATATTTCCCGACACCGAAACCACCAGAGGACAAAAACACTTACGCGAACTAACAGCACTCCTCCCCCAAACCCGAGCAGTCATGTTGTACTTCATCAACCGGGGGGACTGTACAGAATTTGCCCCAGGGGATGTAACAGACCCCATATATGGTAGACTCCTAAGACATGCCATACATCAGGGTTTAGAAGTATTACCCTGTCGTTTTGACATCTCACCAGAAGGCGTACGCTACCTAGGTTTAGCACAACTCAGCATTTAACTAACTTTGCGTACCTTTGCGTTAAAAAAAATGATCATTATTATCATGGGTGTATCCGGTTCCGGTAAAAGCACCATTGGTAAACTACTCGCCGATGCCTTAAACTGGGAATTTCAAGACGCGGATAACTTTCACTCCACAGCGAACATTGAGAAAATGCGCCTGGGTATCCCCCTCAATGATACCGATAGAAAGCCTTGGTTAAAAGACTTGCAAACAGCGATCGCTGTCTGGTTACAACAAAATACTAATGTAGTCTTAGCCTGTTCGGCGCTCAAAGCAGACTATCGCCAATATTTACTATTAGATAGCGATCGCATGCAACTAGTCTACCTCCAAGGCAGTTTAAACTTACTACAGCAAAGGCTCCTAGGGCGACAAAATCATTTCATGTCCGAAAAACTCCTCAACAGTCAGTTAGATACCCTAGAAGAGCCTGATGACGCTATCTGTGTAGATATTTCTGAGCCACCCCAATTAATTGTCGAGAACCTGAAAACAGTCATTGGGCTTTAGATCATTTTTAGCATGAAAGAACCATTTCCCATCATTGACATCCTACCCGATGCCCCTGAAGCTGATGAAGATTTAGGAACCAAAGAAAAATTCTGGTACCGCCATGATAATCTCAATTATCTCTACAAAAAAACTAGACAAAACACAGGCGAAGACTGGTCAGAGAAGATAGCATCTGAGTTGTGCAGTTTGCTAGACTTACCCCATGCTATTTATGAGTTAGCCACATTCAATGGTGACAATGGCGTTATTAGCCCCTCGTTTTTGCCGGAAGCTGGAATTCTTACCTTAGGAAATGAGATTCTAGCGCCAATAGTACCTGGATATCCACAAAATTGCCGAGACTTATCTCAACACACAATTCATAATATATCCCATGCTCTTCAAAGTGGTTCCGTAAATTCACCGATTCACTGGGTACTACCAGCAGGAATTAACCTTGCCATGGAGGTTTTCGTGGGATATTTACTCTTAGATGCTTGGATAGGAAATACAGACAGACATCACGAAAACTGGGCATACATAAATTTAGGCGATAAGATGCACTTAGCACCAAGTTATGACCATGCTTCTAGCTTGGGTAGGGAAATGTCTGATGGAAAAAGACACTTGAAGCTGAAAAATAAATCTTCTGTGGTAGATTATGCCGAAAAGTGTACATCTTTGATTTACCCTAGTAATGGAGGGCAAAAACCCCTCAGAACTTTTGATGCTTTTTATCAAGTCCAACAACTTTATCCAAAAGCTGCTGGGTTATGGTTAGAAAAATTAGCAAGGGTGTCCAGTCATGATACGTCAATGCTCTTTGGTCGCATACCATCTCATCGCATATCGCCAATAGCAATTGAATTTGCACAAACAATCTTGGAATTTAATCACAAAAGACTGGTACAACTCCTAGACACCTGAATATGAAAACATTATTTTTAGCTTGGCAAGACACCCACACTAGAGCTTGGTTTCCCATTGGACGTTTAACTTTTGACGGTAGAAAGTACGAGTTCTTATATACAAAGGGTGTATTGACAGCAAAAAATAACTGCGGATTTACTGGATTACTTTCTTTCCCAGATTTTAATCAAGTATACACATCAGTGGATGTGTTTCCATTGTTTTCTAACCGATTAATGCGACGCTCCCGCCCCGACTATAAAAATTATATTGAATGGCTGAATATTCCAGAAGGTGAAGATGACCCCATTACCATTCTTTCTCGGAGCGGGGGAAGGAAAGTAACAGATAAATTTGAAGTTTTCCCCGCTCCACAACCAGATCAAAATAATTTATACCATATTCATTTTTTTGCACATGGACTCAGACATCTTCCCACTTGTGCAACTGAAAGAATTAATCAACTACAACCTAGGGAACTTTTATATTTAGCCCACGAATTTCAAAATCCCTATGATCCAAAGGCGTTACTTTTATGCACTAGGGAGCATCACATCGTAGGTTATTGTCCCCGTTATCTTGTGGATGATATTCTTCAACTTACAAACAAAAATCCACAAGTTGTAAAAGTACACGTTGAACGGGTCAACCCCGCACCAACTCCACTTCAACTGCGGTTATTGTGCAACGTCACCGCGGAATGGCCAGAAAATTTTCGTCCATTTTCCGGCCAGGAGTATCAGCCCATTATCGCTGATATCCCAGCTGGTAATATTTCCTAAACTGGATGGGAAGCTAGAAAAGCCTCAACTTCAGCCCCAGTGGGTTGAGAAGCGATCGCACCCGGTTTAATAGTAGTCAGGGCCCCCACAGCATTAGCATAAGCAACAACCTTTTTGGCTGTTTCGCCATCCTGTAAACCTTGAATACCATGTTGACTTAATTGGTGGATAAATCCAGCCAAAAAACTATCCCCTGCGCCCGTTGTATCCACAACCTGAATGGGATAAGAAGGTAACCTATCTTCATTTTCACCCAAACAATAGGCACAACCATTTTCTCCATCTGTTACCAGCACCCCCTCAACGGAAGCCAGACGGTAAGTAATTGCACCTGGGTCAGTGGTATTAAACAGCCATTCTGCCTCTTCCTTAGAGAGTTTGAGGAAATCAACCTGCTTTAAGATATCCTGGATTTTTTGGCGAGCCACATTGGCATCTTGCCAAAACACAGGTCGCCAGTTAACATCCAAAATAATCTTCAGGTCATATTGTCCTGCTAATTCCAAAGCCCGGTGAATTGCCCGCTCACTTTCAGGGTAGGCTAATTCTAAGGTACCTAATACCAAAAACTCCGCCTCTGTAAACAGCGACTCTGGTAATTGTTGAGCTTGTAAGCGCGTATCGGCAAATTCAGAGGTGTCATACTCACCAAATCCCGCGAAATTGCGATCGCCCCCCAAATCTCGCACCACATAAACTTGCCTCGTTGGTGCTGTAGAATGGGATTGTACCCCTGTTGTATCGACACCGATCTCTGCTAATAGCTTCACTAGCTGACTCCCCGGCTCATCTTCACCAACAGCGCCAATAAAACCTGCGGGAGTGCCCAACTTTACTAAAGCACAAGCCACATTAGCCGGCGCACCCCCTGGGTAGTGAGTCCAGGACTGAACTTCTTCTAGCTTGAGCCCCAACTGGTCAGCTAAACAATCGAACAAAATTTCACCAACGCACAAAACACGGGGATTGCTCATATAAATATCTGGTATGTGGAAAACGACGGCGTCTTTCAACCTGAGAGTTCAGGGATAGGTTGACTCAAATCAGTGACCACGCCAGCGGTTAAAACCGCCAGGATTTGCTAACTATAGTATAAAATATAAAACAATCTTCACTAATCTGTCTCCAGTCCTTGACTCCAAAAAATGGCATTTTTGCTAATTTAACCAGAGACATATCTGCTCTTATATAAGCAAATTTACATAGCTATCTCTTTAATAAAATTAAAATAGTTACATATGATTCTTAAAGAGAAATCTAAAGAAAATATAGTCAATTGCATGACTGCCATAACTTAAAACCCCTCTAAACAAAAGAATCTTCTAGAATTAAAAGAGGATTAAGTACATATACCAAGGGAGGATAGAAAAACTTATGGCTGGTGGCGAGTCTCAGACCCCTGTTAGTCTGTCAGACAGAGAATTGCAAATTATCGACTTAGTGGCCGCTGGCTTAACTAACCAAGATATTGCAATCAAACTGGAGATTAGCAAACGCACAGTTGATAACCATATCAGCAATATTCTCACCAAAACCCAAACCGAAAACCGAGTGGCTCTCGTCCGATGGGCTTTACAGTGGGGTAAAATCTGCTTGCATGACGTTAATTGCTGTGTTTTACCTATCCAGAACGATTAAACCATTGCTGGGTGTGTACTAGTTTTCATTCTCCTCACGCCTTTGCATTCAGGTGGATCTCCAGCGTAAATTCCTATTCTCATCAACAAAAATTAGCAATAATCCACAGCCTCAAGGGTTACATTTAAAAAATCTATATTGCTCCATCAGCTAGGAGAGCAGTCTTTTGATGCATACTTCAGCTTCTGTTCCAGGTGGTTCACCTACCTTTGATTTTTTTAGTTTTGACTTTACCGCCCCCCAACCAACACAAGATGCTGACTTACTCAGACACCTATCATTCATCCCAGGATTAAAAGAAATAATCCTGCTACGACAAGTTCACGCCCTAGAACATGCTACTGTTTGGGTTCTGAGTGAAGCTCAAACCAGACCAAAAAAAGTACAAGTAGACAACGAACTCTTAGGCGGGTTGTCTACAGAACAAGGATTTTACCTTTATGGTGAGGTGAATATCAGTGATTTGCGCCGGGCGGTCACACTCGGCTTACATCGTCTGATTAATGGTGAATGGGATTTAGCCGTCCATCCCCGTTGTGGCACCAATGCATCAGTAGCAATGCTGTTGACAGCCAGCCTAGCTGTGGGTGTTAATCTATTACTACCATTGCGACCCATTGAGCAATTAATCGGTTTAGGACTCGCCGCCACCACAGCAGCAGAACTTGCACCTGATTTAGGTTCCATAGCACAGCGCTATCTCACCACCGCCATCCCCTTTAACCTCACAATTGAAAATATTACTCTGACTCGTGACCTTTGGGGAAGACCCGGACATTTTGTCAAAGTCAGCTGGCGAGAATAAACAATTAATCATGAGAAAGCTTTACTTCTTAGTTCCCGGTACTTATGGCAAATTTGCCTGTGGTGGACTTTGGGCAGAATTAAAAACAGTTCAGCTAGCCCAGCAAATCTGTAACGCTGATGTCGTCACTTATCGCCAAAGAGAAACAGACCAACTGTTTATCGATGATCTGCTCACCCAAAAAAATTTAGATCAGGCTATTTTTGTCATTAGCTGGGGATTTGATGTACCCCAGCTAGCCAAAAAACTCAAGCAATATAACGTTATCTACCATGCCCACAGTGCCGGTTACAAGTTTCGCCTACCCCCTAGTATTCCCATCATCACAGTCAGCCGCAACACTATGGGATATTGGGGGCAAAAGTCCCCTAATTCTTTAATTTATTATTTGCCCAATCAAATTAGTAATGAATTTCAAAATTTACATTTAGACCGGGACATTGATGTTTTAGTTCAAGCCCGAAAATCTTCTGAGTATTTAATGCAACAATTGATCCCCGCTTTGCAGAAA
Source organism: Anabaenopsis tanganyikae CS-531 (assembly GCF_029891675.1). NCBI lineage: Bacteria > Bacillati > Cyanobacteriota > Cyanophyceae > Nostocales > Nodulariaceae > Anabaenopsis > Anabaenopsis tanganyikae. The sequence goes on along the minus strand of NZ_JANQDF010000048.1, from coordinate 4,705 downwards.
CAGTGTAACCTCAAATTAGTTGACTCTTATGTAGAAGACTTACCCGGTCTATTTAACCAGACAAAGATTTACCTGTATGACTCTGCCGAATATTGGGCCCAACAGTTCGTTAGTGAAGGCTTTGGACTACAACCCATGGAAGCTCTTGCCTGTGGCTGTCAGGTATTTTCCAGTATTAACGGTGGACTGTCAGATTATTTAGACCCTGGGTTTAATTGCTATAAAATCGCCGGCTACTCCCAAGAGTATGACGTGCAACGCGTTATAAATTCCCTGAAATCATCACAAACTATCAAATTATCTGAAGAATTTTTTGCCGAATATCGCAGGGAAAATATTATCAGAAGATTTCAAATTATTTTGCAAGAATTAAACGAATTCTTTGACAACAAACTTAATTTTTCACCCAATATCAAAGACTTATCACAAACTCGGTTACTCAAACTAAGGATCAAGAACATATACAAAAAAATTAGGCAGAAGTACTTTTTCTAACTCAGCCATTGATTGCTGCTCATCATTTGAATCACCTAGGATAAAACGTATAATAATACACTTAATATCTGTGTTCGTCTGTGGACTTTATGAAAAAAGGCAGATGTCCATTCCCTATTCCCTTGACTGTTACTAAAACTGTAACCGTCTGTAGTTTTGATGGTTCTAAATGCAATAGTAAGCAATCGGAACATAATTGAGCCTCAATTTTAGATCGACTGCGAAAAACGTTGGGTAAACTAGGTGGCAGAATGAATCGGCAAAAACTAAGTGGTGTGGCAACAACATTCCTACAAAGACGTTATGGTGTAAGTCTAGGGAGACGTTACGTTTTGGCGGCAGCTAGTGTTGTCCTGTTCAGTGTCTTGGGTTGTTCTCAAGTAAGTGGTAGTACAAATTCCCTCACCCAATCTGATCTACATTATTCCGAGACTCCCTTACCCAAAAAAATATTAATCTCTGATCAAAAACTTGTAGATGCTAATAATAGATTTGGCTTCAAACTGTTTTCCCAAATTTTGCAAAAAAACAGTAGTGAAGATAACATTTTTCTATCACCTTCAAGTATAGCGATCGCCCTGTCCATGGCATATAATGGTGCCAGTGGTTCCACTCAACAGGAAATGGCTAAAACCCTAGAATTACAGGGCATGAGTCTACCAGAAATTAACTCGGCCTACGCCACATTAAAAGGGTTGCTAGAAAATCCTGATCCCCAAGTGCAACTGACTATTGCTAACTCACTATGGGCAAATCAACAAGCTACATTGCAGCCGAATTTTATCCAAAGTATCCAGGACTTATACAAAGCCCCGGTCAAAAAATTAGACTTTGAAGATGGCGCATCTGCCAATACTATCAATAAGTGGGTTGAAGACAGTACCCGGGGAAAAATTACCAAAATAGTCGAGCAAATTCCACCTGAGCAGGTATTGTTTCTGATTAATGCCATATATTTTAAAGGGCAATGGAGTAGTAAGTTTGATAAATCACAAACTGCCAAACATCCTTTTAGATTAATATCTGGTGAACAGAAGCAACACCCGATGATGTCGCAAACAGGGGAATATAAATACTATGAAAACGACCAGTTTCAGGCGGTGAGTTTACCTTATGGCGAAGATGGCAAAATCAGCTTTTATATCTTCTTACCCAAACAGGAATCTGACCTCCCAACCTTTTATGAAAACTTTAATTTTGACAACTGGGAAAAATTGATTTCTCAGTTAAGAAACCGGGATGGATTTATTCGCTTACCCCGCTTCAAAACAGATTATGATGTAACACTCAATGATGCGCTCAAAGCCTTAGGGATGTCAGAAGCTTTTAGCAATCAAGCCAACTTTTCCGGTATAGGTAATCATGTCAAAATTAGTCAGGTCAAACATAAAACATTTGTCGAAGTCAACGAAGAAGGTACAGAAGCCAGCGCCGCCACATCAGTAGGAATGGTAGCAAGAGCTTTTAGAGAAAAACCGGAACCTTTCCGCATGATTGTTGACCGTCCCTTTTTCTGTGCTATTCGAGATCATCAAACAGGGAGCATTTTGTTTATGGGTGTCATTACTGACCCTCAGTAACCATATAAAACACTCCTCACCACTACGGTAATGTCGGTTCCGAAACACCCAGAGCATTGTTAGTTTCAGGTGTTAGTGATTTTTCTGTCAGAACGTGTGCAGCTTTCTCTTCGATTTCACCGTTTAAACCCTGGGGACGCAGGGCGGTTAACGCCGTCTTAATAATTACAGCCGTTGGTACTGCCACAATTACCCCTAAAAGTCCACCAACTCTCGCCCCTGTAAGCACAGAAATCAGTATCCACACTGGGTTTAAGCCTGTAAAACTACCTAAGATACGGGGTGCAATTAAGTTCTCTAAAATTTGCTGCACAATTACCGCCGCGATCACCACCTTGATTCCCATAGAAAAATCTTGCAGGGCTACTAGGGAAGTAGTCAGGGCTATCCCCACCGAACCACCAAAGGGCACAAGAGCCATGATGCCAATAGTTAAGCCAAACAACAACCCAAATGGCACTTTTAGCCACAAAAACGTGGGAATTAGCGCTGATGCCATACAGGTAGATAAAATCAGTTGGGTGATAAAAAAGTTCTGAAAACTCAGGCGTACTGTTTTAGAGAAAGGTTCGCGAAACTTGGTAGGTAGCCATTCTACTAAACTCTGCCAAAGTTCACCGCCATGCTGCAAAAGATAAAAAGTCAAAACCATGGTTAAGAGAAAATCTAGCAGGCTAGTGAATGTCACCACAGCTAGATTTAACACTTGTCCGGCGATTTGTTGTAATTGACTCTTGACGCGATCGTTAATTTGGACAACAAGAGCATCAAGATTAATTGGTAAATTCAGGGTTTCTGCTTTCTCATTTAACATCATCAACTGAGAACGTCCAGAGTCGATTAACTCTGGTAATCGCGCCACTAATTGCTGGGCTTGGGTGAGAGCTAGGGGAAACAGGGTAACACCCAGGGCCAATAAGACCGATAAGGCTAACAAAAAAACTAAAACAGCAACTTGTTCTCGCCTAGCACCTTGACTCTCCATCCAGCTCACGGGATAGTTGAGCAGAAATGCTAGTACTGAGGCTCCCACCAAAATCACGATGAGGGAGTGGAAATAATGGAAAATTGCCGAAATCGCCCAACCATTGAGAACCAAAAGTGGGGCGCATAACGCGATCGCCCCCAGGCGCGTTATAGGTGTAAATGTCTGCCACCAGTTGAGTAGCTTGCGTGTCTGCATCTTTAGCCGATTGCGGGATAGAACTAAATCAAATCTTTTTCTATAGCTTATTATCTCTAACTACATCATCGCATTTCATCTCTCTACTTTAGGATCAGACTCAATCTTCTGGAAAATCTTGAACCAATTGAGAATTCCCAGTAAAATCAATATACATCTACCTCTACAAGACCGTTCAGATCATACAGCGAACATTTTACCGGGAATCAGGGTTCAGTAGTTTTGCTGACCCAGTATTGGGCAAGCAATCCTCTTCATTCCTGCTATGAAGCCCACATTTGACGAGTATTTTCACTGATTTTTTCGCCAATTGCAGATGATCTCTGATCAGGTCTGGTCAAAGTAACTGATTGTTGTCATACTTCAATTAATTATCTCCGGATTAGCCACCAAAAAATGAGAAATCCTATAAGTGTGATGGTTAACACAACCATCACAAGTTAGTACGGTTAATTAAACGTTAAGTTATGTCAATAATTCAACCCTCACGGAACTGAGGGGCTAAGAAGCAAATCTTACCTGTTGAATTAGTTCAGCACAGCGTAAATAGGTATACCATTTAAAAAAAGTCGAAAGTCCTAAAATAAAAACCTCTGAACTTTTGACTTGTGCTTTGCGGTACTAATTCCATTGAGAATGCTCTCCGGGTTCGGACACATTCCTAAACTATTTGTTTAGTCTTTGGGTAAGGCTAGCCAATAGCTAGTCATTTGCTAACAATAGATTACATATGCTTACAAATGCTAAGATAGTAGTATGGCTTATGTACCACTACGAGAAGCAGTCAAACAACTGGGACTGCACCCAAACACTTTAAGGAAGTACGCAGACAATGGCAAGATCGAAAGCATCAAAAACGAAGCAGGACAAAGACTTTTTCATGTCGAATCCTACCTCCGTGGTGCAACTAGAACCTCCTTTGTCTGCTACTGCCGAGTTAGTTCAACCAAGCAACGAGACGACCTTGGTAGACTTGCCTATATGCAATCACTCTACCCAGATGCCGAAATCATCAAAGATATCGGCAGTGGAATCAACTTTAAAAGAAAAGGACTGCAAACCTTACTGGACAGACTTCTGCTCGGAGATAAACTCACGCTTGTTGTTACCTGTCGTGACCGACTCGCAAGGTTTGGATTCGAGCTTATTGAGTACATGGTCGAGCAAAACGGTGGACGAATCCTGGTTCTCGACAACACTGTACATTGCCCAGAATCAGAACTTACCTCGGATCTTCTCTCCATCCTCCACGTCTTCTCTTGTCGGATGCACGGACTCAGGAAGTACAGTAAAAAAATCAAGGAAGATCCGGATCTTCCTCACAACCGAGCAGAGGCGGATTGTTAAGCAGTGGTTTGGTGTGTCCAGGTTTGTTTACAACACCACCGTCAAACTGCTGCAAGACTCTAGCATTAAGGCTAACTGGAAAGCGATTAAGACTGACATA
>NZ_JANQDF010000047.1:0-22787 GCF_029891675.1 Anabaenopsis tanganyikae CS-531 | reverse complement strand
CAAGGCGCAACTGATACAGTTGATGGCGGTTCCGGTACTGACCTACTCCTAGTTGATTACAGTAGCAAAACAGATGGTGCTGGTATTCATTTAGGACACCAAAATACAAATCATATCTGGAATCGTGCTAATGGTCAAATTTTGGTTAATGTCTCTAATGTAGAAAACTATCACATCACTGGCACACAATATGCTGACGTTTTCGAGGGGCGTTCAGGTAATGACACTTTCTACGGTGGTGCTGGTAATGACATCCTAACGGGGGGAATTGGAAAAGATACTCTTACCGGAGGTCTTGGAGCAGACCGTTTTGACTACCGCAACTTAGCTGATTCACTGCTGAATAACTTTGATGTTATTACTGACTTTAATGCTAGGGAAGATAAATTCGTTGTTTCCAATCCATTATCTGAATTCATATTTGCTGGTTTTTTGTCTGGAACTTTGGATGGGAACAATATTAGTCGAATTTTAACTAGCACTAATTTTCAAGCCAACGCTGCCGCCTGGTTTTCTCTGTTCAGTTTTAGCCAGAAGCATATGACAAGTCGTTCCTTTGTCGCTATTAACGATGGTATAGCGGGCTTTGATGCCAATAAAGATGCCATTATTGAGGTGACAGGATCAACAGGCTTGCTGGGGATTGGTAATTTCACCACTACCTTAGTGTAGCTTCTAGTATGATTGACTGAATCCTGACAAATCAGATTGTAGAGTAGAGTGGGTAATGAGCGGTGCCGATCGCCTTACCCACTCTGTAAATGTGATGGCGATCGCCTCATGAAATGGATGATGGTTTTCCACAACAGGCGATCGCACTGTTGGAATTGCCAATGAATCCCAGGGTACCAATGGGTAAATACTCAAGGTTCTACCACCTACCTGGAAATATTAAGTTTAGTATCAAAGTCAGGTACTCTTGATTTAACAATGATATATTAATAATTGAAGCTAAATAGCTTCCCTGGCAGATTCAACAGCCAATGTTCAGTTCACAAAGAGGTAAAAGCGCTGTTCTATTCTAATCTGTCTCGTCAACCGAACACAACACCCAACTGGAAAGCTGATATTTCCTCAGATTGGTAAACAGGGGGTTATGCCACTGATAGTTTAGTCAGGGTCACCCTAGATAGTCTGATAAATGAGAGGAAATAACAAGGTGAGTAGTAGCTTGGGTGTTGTTGTGTGCAAGATTTTCACCTGCAAGAATAAACTAACCCAGATACCCGACTGCTTGAAGAAGTCGGGTATCTAATGCGGTAATCATCAATTATGCCGTCGTAAGAACCGAATTTACAGAAATTGTTATCCTGATTAATATTTAAATTAAGCACTAAGACAAGTGCAAAATCAATTAAATAAAAACTACTTAATCGGAGGAATATTTATGTTAGTTCGCTGGAATCCCTGGATGGAAATCGGTACTCTCCACCGTGAAATTAATAGCCTACTTGAAGAAACCAAAGCACCATCTAGACTATTTGAAAGAGGTTTCCATAAAGTTCCTGCTGCGGAAATCTCCGAAACCGATGACGCAGTTAATGTCAAGCTAGAAATACCAGGAATGGACACTAAAGACCTGGATATACAAGTCACAGAAGACACCGTTTATATTACTGGTGAGCGCAAATCGGAAACTAAAACCGAAAATAAAGGTGTCAGCAAGAGTGAATTTTATTACGGTAAATTCCAACGGGCGATTTCTCTACCTACCTTGGTGCAAAATAATAAAGTTAGTGCGGAATACAAGGATGGTATTTTGCACCTGACACTACCCAAAGCAGAAGAAGAAAAGAAAAAAGTTGTCAAGGTAAATCTGCAATAATCCCTGGTTGGTAATTTCCGTCTTCTACCTCCTCCTGCAATCAATTTCAACTTAAACGCCTGGTAATGAGCGCAACCAGGCTTTTTTTGTTTATTGAACATTTATTGATTACACTGAAGTTAGTATTGATGAACCTATAGGAGCCATGACTCAACCAACTTCTAAAATATGTATATTGGGTGGAGGCTTTGGTGGTCTCTATACCGCCCTGCGCTTAAGTCAGTTACCCTGGGAAAAGGGGGAAAAACCGGAAATTGTCCTAGTTGACCAGGGCGATCGCTTTATATTTTTACCATTACTGTACGAATTACTCACAGGGGAAATGCAGACCTGGGAAATTGCGCCCCCCTTTGAGGAGTTATTACAAGGTACAGGGGTACGTTTTTACCAAGGTGTGGTATCGGGAATTGACACCGAGCAAAAACGGGTACAGTTACAGGATGGCCCGGAAATTCCCTATGACAGATTAGTATTAGCTTTGGGTGGAGAAACACCCCTAGATATGGTTCCCGGAGCCGCATCTTACGCTTATCCATTCCGCAACCTCACGGACGCTTACCGGTTAGAAGAACGTCTGCGAGTCTTAGAAGAATCGGACGCGGATAAAATTCGCGTCGCCATTGTTGGCGCTGGTTACAGTGGTGTAGAGTTAGCCTGTAAACTCGCAGATAGATTAGGGAAAAGGGGACGTTTGCGCCTGATTGAAATTGGTGATCAAATTTTACGCACCTCTCCAGAATTTAACCGCCAAGCTGCTACCAAAGCCTTAGAAGCCAAGCAGGTATTTCTAGACTTAGAAACCAAGGTAGAATCAATTGGTGAAGATACCATTTCCCTAGAATATAAAACTCAAGTAGATACAATTCCTGTAGATTTAGTGATTTGGACTGTGGGAACCAGGGTAGCAACCGTAGTCCGCACCCTGAATTTAAAGCAAAATCAGCGCTGTCAAATCACAACTACACCCACCTTACAAGTCTTAGAACATCCAGAAATCTTTGCTTTGGGAGACTTAGCAGACTGTCGTGATGCTGAGGGTCAACAAGTCCCCGCTACAGCCCAAGTTGCTTTTCAACAAGCTGATTATACTGCTTGGAATATCTGGGCTTCTCTGACTAATCGCCCTTTACTTAGTTTCCGTTACCAACAGCTAGGGGAAATGATGGCTTTGGGTAAAGATAATGCTACCCTCACTGGTTTAGGTGTAAAGTTAGATGGACCCTTAGCATATGTTGCTCGTCGTCTAGCTTATCTCTATCGGATGCCTAGTTTAGATCATCAACTCAAGGTTGGTTTTAATTGGCTAGTTCGTCCTATTATAGATACACTATCCTAGTAGTATCTGGTGTCTTCACCAACAACTCAAATCTCATATTTATAATTAATTTACTAGGTTTGATGGAACGACCGAAAGTTATTTTTTTAGATGCTGTTGGTACGCTATTCGGTGTTAAAGGCAGTGTGGGCCAAATTTATAGTCAAATAGCCAAGGAATTTGATGTTGAAGTTTCTGCGGAAATATTGGATACAGCCTTTAAGCAAAGCTTTGCAGCTTCCCCTCCACCCATATTTCCTGATGCACACTTAGATGATCTTTCCCAGCGTGAGTTTGATTGGTGGCAGAAAATTGTCTACAATACTTTTGAAAGCGCCGGGGTTATGTCAGGATTTTCTGACTTTTCCAGTTTTTTTAGTGAACTCTATATTCACTTTGGCACTGGGGAACCTTGGTTCATTTATCCTGATGTCCTCTCATCTTTGAACCACTGGCGAGAACAGGGTATTCAATTAGGTGTAGTCTCTAATTTTGATTCCCGACTTTTCTCCGTCTTGCAAGGTTTAGAACTGAGTAATTATTTTACATCTATTACCATTTCTACCCAAGCGGGTGTTGCTAAACCAGACCCACAGATTTTTGCCTTGGCTTTAGCAAAACATCATTGTCCACCTCAAGCCGCTTGGCACATTGGTGATAGTGTTAAGGAGGACTATCAAGGTGCTAAAGCCGCTGGTTTGAGAGGTATTTGGATTAATCGCCAGAAAGTTTCTGAGGAAAAGCCAGAATCTGACCCTATACCCTCTCCTGACCCAGGAGAGGGGGAGATTTGAAGCTGTTAAAGCAAAAAGGGGCGCGCTAGCATAAAACTAGAAATGGTTTTAGCATCTATGGCGTCGCCCTGAAGAATAGCTTTCTCTAGTTCTTCGGGTGTTAATAGTACAGTTTCGATATCCTCATCTTCATCTTTTTTGGGTGGGTTTTCCAGCTTTTCTAAGTCTCGCGCCAGAAAAGCATAGATGATTTCGTCAGAATAGCCGGGGGCGAGGAAAAATTCACCCAGTGTATCCCATTTCTTAGCGCTATAACCTGTTTCTTCCTCAATTTCCCGTTGTACTGTCTTCAGGGGATCTTCGTTGATTTCTACCGTACCGGCGGGAAATTCTAATATTCTTCTCTGAATGGCAAAGCGGTACTGGCGCACCAGTACTAGTTTACCTGTTTTTGTTATGGGTACAGCTAAGGCTCCGCCGGGGTGACGAATGCATTCCCATTCTCCTTCGGCTTTATTGGGTAAACGCAGACGATTGACTTCAAAGTCAAACTTGCGACCTTTATAAAATAAGCACTGTTTTAGCAGCTGTGGTAATTCTCTACCTAGTGGCATAGTAAATTTATTTTATATCTGGATACATATACTAACTGCTGTGAACAAAAACCGTATATTTTTTTTTAGTTATTGGTTGGAGAATAAAACTACATCGGCACAGTCTACCTCTTTTACTAGGTTTTTAATCTTAGTTCCAGAAGTCGGCTCTACCCAATGGGGCGCAATTTCGTCCAGTGGTACTAATACAAAGGCTCTAGTAACCATGCGGGGATGAGGAATCTGCAGTTGGGGGGTGTCTATGATGAAGTCATCATATAATAACAAATCTAAATCCAGCGATCGCGCACCCCAGCGCTCTTGACGCACCCGACCAAATTTTGCTTCTGTAGCCAATAAGGTCTCTAATAATAAGTCTGGTGACATTTCTACTTGCAAGATGGCGCAGCCATTTAAATAATCCGGTTGGGGCGGACCCACGGGTTTAGTGCGATACCAACTAGATTGAGCTTGTAGCTTGATCCCCGGTGTGGCGGACAATGTCTCTATAGCTGCTGTTAAAATTTTATAGGAATCGCCAATATTACTACCCAGGGCAATGGCACTAAGTTTACCTGGTGTATTTTGCCTAGATATTTTGAATGAATTCACTGGGGTGAACAACTAGTTAAAATTATGTCGGAATTATGTCTAAATATTAACAAATTAATTAACGACTCCCGGAAAAAATGTTGATGTATTACTGAATTGAGTTAAGCATTTCTATTGTATTATATTAACGTAAACCTGGTTTGCTTACCCCCTAGTAAAGATTACGAAAACGAGGAAGCTACAAATCAGCTTACTACCCATAAGATTTATGAATAGTTTCTTCTCTCGTATCACTAGTCTACTGAGCAGTAACAGACCCTTTCATCGTCGGTTCTGGTTTCGGGTAAGTTTGGGTATAAGTAGTGGCATAGGTTGTACAATTATGGGCTGGCAATATTTCATTGGCACCATAGATCAAACCTTACCCGATAAATCGGCACTGCAAGTTACCACCAGAGCGCAAACCCTCACCATCAAAGCCGCTGACGGCACCATACTACAACAACAAGGGGAAGCCACCAGGGAAAGGCTCAGACTTGAGCAAATACCAGAGCAACTCAAACAGGCTTTTATCGCCTCAGAGGATAGAAGATTTGAAAAACACCATGGTATTGATCCTCAAGGAATTCTCAGAGCATCTGTGAACAACTTGCGATCGCGGGCTATCGTTGGAGGTGGTAGCACCATCACTCAACAGCTAGCCAGGATTCTCTTCCTCCAACCAGAGCAGACAATCTGGCGCAAACTCCAAGAAGTGCGTCTGGCGCATAAAATAGAGCAAGAATTAACCAAAGACCAAATTATAGAACGTTACCTCAATTTAGTTTATTTAGGATCCGGTGCTTATGGCGTAGCAGATGCTACCTTGGTTTACTTCAGTAAAAGTGTCAATGAACTCTCCCTCGCAGAAGCAGCCATGCTGGCGGGATTAGCGCCCGCGCCAAGTTTATACTCCCCCATAAACAATCCCACAGCCGCGATCCGCAGGCGAAATATAGTATTACAGCGGATGTATGAAGATAAATTAATTACAGATGGCGACAGAAAAGCCTCTGCTCAGGAGCCGCTAAACCTCAAAACCAGTTCTCCCCAACGCCTGGAAGTAAAATCCCCCTACTTTACTAGTTACATCCTCCAAGAATTGCCCAAATATGTTGCTCCCGAAGTCCTCAAAGCAGGAGGTTTAGTAGTAGAAACTACCCTTAATCCTAACTTACAGGAAGCCGCAGAAGCCGCAGTAACTAAAACCTTGCGTAATCAAGGTGTCTGGGGAAAATTTACCCAAGGAGCCTTGGTAGCCATAGACCCCCGCAATGGTGAAATTCATGCTATGGTGGGAGGAAAAGACTTTAGTAAAAATCAGTTTAATCGCGTTACCCAGGCCCAGCGCCAACCAGGCTCGACATTCAAGGGTTTCGTCTATGCTGCGGCGATCGCCACTGGGAAAAGCCCCAGGGACAGATACATAGATGCACCTGTTGTCATCAATGGCTATGAACCACAAAACTATGGTAGAACTTTTCGCGGATCCATGACCATTAGAGATGCTCTGACCCGTTCCAATAATGTTGTTGCAGTCAAATTATTGCTGGATGTAGGATTTGATCCGATTATTAATACTGCGCGCAATCTGGGAATTAAATCTACCCTCCAGCCCACCTATTCTTTAGCGCTGGGTTCTAGTGAAGTGAATCTACTGGAGTTAACCAACGCTTACGGAACTTTTGCTACTCAAGGATTACACGTAGAAGCTCATGGCATCCGCCGCATCCTCAACCGTCAAGGAGAGGTAGTTTGGTCTAATGATTTCCAGCCGCGGCGGGTTCTTGACCCTACTAGTGCCGGGATTATGACTTGGATGCTACGTAACGTTGTACAAGCCGGTACTGGTGCCCCTGCCCAATTAAGGAATAGACCGGTGGCGGGGAAAACCGGTACATCTGATCAATCCCGGGATTTGTGGTTTATTGGCTACATTCCCCAAATGGTCACAGGTGTTTGGTTAGGTAATGATAACAACCGCCCGACTTTTGGAGACAGTGGTACTGCTGCTGGAACCTGGCGGGAATTTATGGAAAAAGCAGTGGAGGGAATCCCTGTAGAAGAGTTTCCGGAAAGACCTAAACTACAAGGTCGTGTCGGTAGTATTAAGGCCCAGCCGATCAAGTCCAAATCAATCAGGAATCGTTTTGTTGTAGCTGGAGAACAGCCTATTTCCCCGCGAAATAACGTGAGGAGATCACGCAGACGATCAGCAAGAAATTCTCAGCCACAAACCACCAATTTACCTGTAAGTGCATCTTCTACTCCCAGACGGACTAGAAGAGTACGATCAGGTGGTTCGCCCACAAATACTGTCCGCCCTTTACCCCCTGCTGATACTTCTACTTCTTCATCGCCCCAGCCCTCTTGGAGAGAAAGACTCAGACCTAGCTCCTCTTCCTCCAATTAGAGGAGAATCAAGGCGGTAGGATAAAAAAATATCAAACACAGAGAACCCGATCAACAAATTTTTGATTAGAAGGTAAATGTTGTCCGCACAGTACCGACATAAATGGTGTCATTACTATGATCATGTTCCGGACTGGTAATCACAAATAATCCCGGAGTTATAGCCAAATTATCTGTGATGGGAAAGTAGTAAAAACCTTCTAGATGTAAAGATGTATTTTTATCCTCAAATACTTTACCTAAACTATTATGAGTCACTTTGGGGGGTTGACCAACCACAAAACCGACAAACCCACCTTCTTGACCAATATCTCTAAGAGTTAGCAACATTGCCCATGTCGAAATAGTAGCATTTGCATTTGTCGGTAAATCTTGTGTTTCCGCATGAATAAAACCAATTCTACCACCAAGAGTAATAGTTGAATTCAGTTGCCAAGCTGCTTCTGCACCAAAGGAATTAGCAGTAATTGAATTGGCCTGATAATTAAACGGATCGCTAGTTAATTTACTACCAGTTCCCGTATTCAGATTATCCTGAGAATAGACATAGGTAAAACTAAGTGCTGTTGTTGGAGAAGGTTCGAGAGTCAGTTGAGCAATTGTACCATTAGGACTAGCAAAAATTCCCCTTTCTGAATTAGCTGCATTACTAGCAATATATCCCAATGACAAATTAATAGCATTATGGAAGTTACGAGAAATACCAACACCGACTCCCCCACCTTGTCGTCGAATGGGATTTTCTCTTGCAAATGTAGAAATTGCTCCATCTCCACTACCGCTAAATAGGGGATTGATACTAGGAACTAAATCACCTAATCCTCCTCCTAACCCATATAAAGTTATTCCCGTTTGTTTCCCTAACCTAAATCTATATTCTATTTCATCTAATTCGACTTCATTATCATCATCACCATCAAATCCTAAATTTGACATTTTAGTGCTAGTCACATGGTCTAATTCTGGTGTATTCCTACTTTGTAAGCGCAGTTGCAATTTATCTTTACCGGTGAAACTGCTTTCTAAACTCAGACGTACACGATTACTAAATACTAAGCTAGTAGTCTTAGCTGTTTGTTTACCCGCTACTCCAGTCACCGCAAAAATTACCTCTCCCTCTAGTTCAAAATGGGGCAAAAATTGCTGCTGCTCTAATTGATTAACCTTGCTTTCTAATAAATTCAGCCGGTTATTAAAAACCTTTAATTCATCTGAAAATTCTGTTGGTAATCTTTTATTTATTAAATTAGATTCACTACAAGCATTGATTCTATGGGATAATTCAGAAACAGAATTGATTTGATTAAAACCATGAATCATATCTGAAGGTATAGAATTAGCCTTAGTTTTACTGGTGAGAATACCAGCAAAAAATAAACTAATCAAACCAGTTTTTAGGAAAAATATCAAATTCTTCACAGAAATCTCCTGAAAATCACCAACATCTCTTCTGGCGCAGAAAAATATAAAAATCTAGGCAATATTGATGCAAGCAAGTAAAAAATACAAATATGCTGTATATAGTTACGAATTGCGTATATTAAAACGTTGTTCGCATATATTCAATAATGTCTCGGTCACAGGTAATCTTTCTACAAATAAAGTGCTAATATAAATATGTCTAACTAAAGTTAAAGTGGTATAAGATGCAATCGCAATTCTCAAGTTATATCTATAATCCTTATTTGTTAGTTGCATAAATCTGGCAATCAAAGATGTTTCCAAATCTGCCAATTTTCCAGGATTACCAAATACACGCAGACTGTATTCTTGAATATGTCCAATAAAATTACCAATATCCAGGGCTGGATTACCTTGGCAATATAAATCTAAATCAATTAAATACAAATGATCATTATTAACAACCACTTGATCTGGATAAAAATCTCGATGAATACCACAAACATTTGTTTCTGGAGTGTTATTACCTAAATAATTACATTCTTCTAAAATTCTTTCTAATCTTTCTTGCCATTGTGGATATTTTTGGATGACTAAGGGAATGCGTTCATGTAAGATGCGTAATTCATCATTCATAGTATGATAACGGTGGGTATAAATATTAATTTTTTGCAGTTTATGAGCAACTTCAGCAATTTTTTGTGCTAATAAAAGATTGTTATTTTGTGTTAATAATTTAGTAAATGTCACCCCCGAAACTTTACGCTGTAACCACATTTGCCATTCAGGAATTACACCCAGAGGTTCAGGAACGAAAATTCCATCAACACTATCATTACCAAATCCGGTTTCCCATAAAGATTTCTGTAATTCATAACTATGAAAATCAGTTCCCTTGGCTCTGACTTTACCTAGCAGCTTTATTGTTTGTCCTTCTGTATTAATTAATTCATACTCAATCAAACAACGCCGCCCCGGTTTGTGTCGAATAACTGTAATTTTTTGAAGATGAGTATTTTGAGCAATTGATAAATGCTGACTAAAATATTCTGCCACTTGCACAGGGTCAATTGCTGCTGATAAAAAAGGCATTTTCATATCCGCTACACTATCAAAATTATCTCTGACAATAACAGTCATATTGTTAGATTATTTGCCGGCTATAAATCATCTTTATTTCCCATTTTCCATCGCAGTTTGTATTTGATACAAAGCGGCATAACGACCATTTTTTTGCATCAATTGCAGATGATTACCTTGTTCTAAAACCCGCCCATTTTCCATGTAAACAATCCTATGGGCGCGAGTAGCAAAATTAAGATCATGGGTAATTAACAATGTTGTGCGGTTTTGAGAAAGCTTTTGTAAGGCATTAATTACAACTTTTTCATTACCCTTATCTAAACCGGTGGTAGGTTCATCTAAAATGAGAATGGGGGTTTGACGAATAGCAGCACGAGCGATCGCAATTCGTTGGCGTTGTCCCCCAGAAAGTGTTGCTCCTCTTTCACCGACAAAAGTATCATATCCTTGGGGTAAAGCTTGGATAAAATTATGTGCATTAGCTAAACGGGCAGCATTTTCAATTTCAATATCAGACACCCCAGAAACACCATAGGCAATGTTTTCTCGAATTGTAGCCGCAAACAAAATACTTTCTTGTAAAACTACACTAATTTGCGGGCGTAATGATGCTAATGTGTACTCTCGAATATCCCTGCTATCAATGAAAATCTTACCTTGGGTGGGGTCGTAAAGTCGTAGTAATAAACTGACTAATGTAGATTTTCCACTACCGGAAGTACCCACAATTGCTATTTGTTGTCCTGGTTGAATGTTTAAACTGATATCTTCTAACAAAACTTGTCCTGGTTCATAGCCGAAATTAACATGATCAAAACAAACTGCACCTCGAAAAATTGGCGCTGGAATTGCATCAGGTAAATCTCTGATATCAGGCTGTTGTTGTAATACGTCTAAAATTCGCTCACCAGAAGCCGCAGCTTTAGCTAGTCTACCTACGTACTTAGCAAAGTTCTGTACTGGCTTAAAGGCATTCTTGACATAGGTGATAAATACCAGTACATCCCCTGGTGTGAGTGCATCTCGCAAGGCTAACCAAGAACCATACCAGAGAACAATAGCTGTTCCTAAAGCAATCACAACATCTACAGTGCGTTCTAAGTGAGCAGCGAAACGTTGGGTTTTAACACTTTCATTAAGACTGCGCTGATTTTGTTGAGAAAAAACTTGTGCAAAGGCGTCTTGCAACCAAAGAGCTTTGACTAACTTAATAGCTGTAATAGATTCTGACGCAATAGCAGCTACTTTTCCTTCTTGTTTGCGTTGCTTTAATGAAGAATCTTTAATTTGTTGGCTCAGGCGATTGGTTACTAACCAAAATAACGGTAAGGTCAAAAGTGACAGTAGGGTAAGGCTAGGATTGATCCAAAACATCACCCCAATCATGCCCAATAGACTCAGAATACTGACTATTAAGGGCAATGCAGCCGTAATCATAATTTCTTGCAGACGACTAGCATCACTACTGACACGAATAATTAAATCACCGCTACGGGCTTTAGTGTGATAAGCCAAGGATAAATCTTGCAAATGACGATATAAATGATTACGCACTTTCGCCATAACACGGCTACCAACTGTGGCTAATCCTACGGTACTCCAATAAGCAGCAAGGGCCCGTAATCCTGTAAATAAAATGACTGCTAGTGCGGAAAGTGTTAGTAAGGTAATGGGTTCTAAACTGGAAATTACTGGAATATTGCTTGGTTGATCATTCCCTATGAGAACATAATCAAAAACAAACTTGAGCGGCCAAGGTTCTAGTAATCGCAGTCCAACATCTGCAAGTAGGGCGATCGCTGAAATTAATAGTAGTCCTTGATGTGGGCTAATGTAAGGCCAGAAATAAACTACAATTCCCCAAAGATTAGGACTAGCTTTTTGGAGGGATTTTGACATTTACAGTAGGTGATTTTTTATTGTTTTTGTTTGTGTAGTAGTGAATTACATTCCCTCTGACATCAAGGTGCTTAATTGTTGCTATATCGACTCATTTCAACATCAAGTCCGCCTATGTGCAGAATTTGTTGGGCGATCGCATCCCAAGTATGATTTTGCATGACTTTTTGGCGCGCTGCCTGTCCGAGACTAGAACGGAGAGTAGGTGATCGCCATAATTTTTCTAATGCTTCTGCTAGTGCGATCGCATCACCAGGAGGACAAAGAATACCATTAATTTCTGGTTCAATTAAATCTACTAATTGTCCAATTTTGCTCACAACTACAGGTAAACCAGCCGCCATATATTCATACACTTTCAATGGGGAAAAATAAAAATCCGATTGTGCTGGATATGGTGCAACTCCCACATCCATTTTTGCTAATAAATCTGGAACTTGTTCAGGATTTACCGCCCCAGTAAATTGAGTATAACTATCTAATTTTCTAGCTGATAATTCAGTTTCTATATTTTCCCTTTCTAGACCATCACCCACAATTAAAAGTCGAGCTTGGGGAACTTTTTGATGTAGTCGAAAAAAAGCATCAGTCAAAATTGACAAACCATGCCAAGGTTTTAAACTCCCCAAAAATCCCACAGTAAAATTTACTGAATCAGTATAATTATTTACTTGCTCAAACCTTTGAGGATTCACACCATTAGGAATCACATAAATTTTCTCACTCTCCACATAATTCATCACATATTTTTTCACCTCCTCAGAAACAGCAATCACAGCAGTAGCAGCTTGAAAAACTCGTTCTGCCACCTTTTTAGCACCATCAATATTTATCAAACCACGATGCTCTACCTGTTCTGTAATCAAAGGAGAATTGACCTCTAATAAACCAGGGATTCCCTTTGCTTGGGCAAATTCCATACCGCTATAACTCCACAGAGAATAACGTTCATAAACCAACTCCAAATCTCCCAAACTTTCTAATTTATCAAGTAAATCTTCATTAATTCCCAAAGCCATATTTTCCCTGATAGATATTTCCCCCTTGGGAATATGTGGCAATTGATGAACAATAATATTACCTAAATCTGGCGGTGCTATTCCTCCTATACGAGTCGCTAACAATTGCACATGACAAGCTTGTTTTTGTAATGCTCTGATCACCTCCTGCACATGAATAGAACAACCTTTTTTGCCAAAAACAGGAATCCCCAAATCAGCACAAACATAAGCAACTCTCATCTTCATACCTCCTGTGGATTTCTACCTCTGTGCGTGGCAAATAATTTCCGTAAAACTTGAGTATTACGCTCAATATCAAACTCAGATGCAATTAAATTTCTCGCCTGACTAGACAACCTCACCCGCAAAGCTGAGTCAGTGAGAAGTTCTTGAAGTGAAATAGCCAATTTTTCAGGATTATTTTGTGGCACAATCAACCCAGTCTCACCATGTCGCACTACTTCAGGAATACCAGTTACATCGGTACTTACACAGGGTGTTCCTAATGCCATTGCTTCTAGTAAAACAGTAGGCAGTCCATCCCGGTTACCATCTTTACCAATTACATAAGGCGCTGCAAATACAGCTGCTTGTTGTACCAATTTAAACACATCATTTTGGGGGCGTGGACCAACAATTTCTACAGAGGATTGCAATTCTAAATCTTCAATTTGTTGTTTTAATACAGGTTCTAATGATCCTGTACCGACAATTTGACACTGAAACTCACAATTTCTCTGCTGCAAAATGGCACAAGCATCTATCAAAATAGATAGCCCTTTTTTCTCGACTAACCGACCAACGGAAATAATTACAGGAGGGCGGTCAGCAGGAGCAGAATATTTTAGTTGTTGTAAATTTAAACCATTGTAAATGCGCCTAACTTTCTGGGTAACTGTAGGATAGGTTGTTTGTAAGTATTTAAGGTTGTAGTCACTGACAGTTACCACTGTCGAAGCATCCTGGAGTTTGCGTTCCATATCTGCAAAATTAACGCTCTCATGAAAGATGTCTTTAGCATGAGCAGTAAAGGTATAAGGAATGCCAGTGAAATGAGATGCTAATCTAGCTACACTCGTGGCTACAGTGCCAAAGTGGGCGTGTAAATGAGTGATGGCTTTGATTTTTGCTTCCCGTGCTAACCATGCAGCTTGATAAACGGTGCTTGCTTGTTCACCTTCAGCAATAGCTAATTTTGACCAAAAATCGGGAATGACTTGACTGGCCTCTTGTAATTCTGCCCAAAAATAGCTGGCCCCTGTGGGAGCAAGACTATTGAGAGATGGACTCACACGGCCTGGAATTGGTTTTTTAATGTAAGTTACAGGTGCTCTAACTTGAGAAATAATATTTTGAAAATGAGTGTCATTCGGTGGTCTTAAAGCGAAAATTTCTATCTTTAAACCTGCTGTTTCATGTGCCAAAATTTCATTGACTACAAAGGTTTCGGAATAGCGGGGATAACGTTTGAGAATGTAACCAACAATGGGCATAATTGGTAATTGGTGGAATTATGAATTATTAAAGCTCCTGCCTTCTACCTTCTTTAACAAGTGGAATAATATTATACCATTTATGTGTGATTATGCGCGTATTTTTCGATATTTTATCTTGGTCTACTCTGTGCTTCTGTGATTCATTGATCTGAATTTAGGGCATCTATGGCTACCCTATGATACAGAACTAGTATTAGCTGAATGCTTATTTATGAGTATTTCATCTATCGATTGATAAATATGATTGAGTCCGTTGAGATTCACAAAGTTACTCTCTTGAGGTTTTTTTGTTTCTGTATTTAACCAATTTGTTAATGTTTGAGATGTGAGGTTTTGGGGGTGTACCATATCCACTAAACCAAGAGAATGTAAACGTTCTGCTCTCACAAATTGTTCTTTTCTCGGTTGGATGCGGGGAATGATGAGGGATTTTTTTTGAAATGATAATAATTCACAGGTTGTATTATATCCTCCCATGGCAATGATCCGCTCCGCCCGATTGACTAAAAGTGTCGGTTCAGATAAATATTTCAATACCTGTAAATTATCACGTTTAGCCGCTATTTTTTGCAGTTTCTGTTGTACATCCCTTGGCATAAATGGACCTGTTAAAATAATACCATTCATCTCTGGTGCTAGTTGAGCATGGGCAAATGTTTCCGCTAAACTCGCTCCATCTTGTCCACCACCTACTAAGCATAATGCTAATTTTTTTTTAGATAAATTGAGGGTTTGAAAAGTATGAATGGTTTCACTATCAATAAAGTTGAGGCGAGTAGTTTGATCAAGATAACCAATGTAATGGAGTTTTTTAATTGTTTCTGACTCAAAATTATATTCTTTGGCTAAATCATAAATGGTAGGATCTCCATATACCCAAACGTCATCATAATAAGTTTGAATCGCTTTTTCATTTTCCATGCGTTTCCAACCTTCCTGGACTGAGGCTGGTTCGTCTAATACATCTCGTAAACCTAAAATGCAGTGTGTTTTTCCTTGATGACGTAAATAATTTAGTGTTGGTTCTAGTTCTCTGACTGCGCCTCTGGGTACATTATCAACTATGAAAATATCCGGTTTAAAATTTTGTATTGCAGTGAGAATAATTTGCGATCGCAGTGTAATAATTTCCGGTAATGATAAATCTAATTTTCGTGCTTGATATTGACCATCTATGTTTTTGTACAAAGCAGGTAAACTCAAAAAATCAACTCCTGAAGGCGTTGGTATACTGCTACCATCCTGTATACCACTAATCATTAAAATATCGGTTTGTAGAGGTGAATATCCCAATGTTTGGGCAATTAACAAGTTACGGCGTTTGTGTCCTAATCCCATTGTGTCATGGGAATATAAAGCAATGCGCCACTGACGAGGATTGCTAGATAAACTATTAACTTCCACTGACTTTTCTTCCGATGTCATTATTTCTATTTTTCTAGGGTAAGTTAATAAGTTTTTCATGGGCAATCCTGACAAAGTTTTCATGAAACTAAATAGCCACAAGCATAAGATAGTTGCAATTAATTTGCAATTAAATCATAATAAGGAGTTACAATTTCAAACAATTCATAATTGATAATTGAGGGCATCCCAAATGTGTAAGTTTATATTATGTTTGAATTTACAGAAGGCATGAAATAAACTCAACAGGAAGGAAGCAACAGTAAGAAGAGGTTTTTTGGATGCTAATTTTGTATTTCTGCAAAATTGGGATGATCCCTGATAATGGGGATCATCCCAAAGGTGTAAGTTGATTTTTTTATCTTCTAATTTACAGAAGGCATAAAATAAACTCAACACCAGAATCAGTCCGCTAGGCCTCTTCTTAGTGACATACATACCACAGCAGTGCTAACTGGTCATCTACACTGAGGGATGTTAATAATATGGTGCTATCTAATACACCACTTTCTAACTGTATGATTGCGTTCATATTTTTACCCAAAATTTTCGCAAGTGTTAAATTACTCTGATACTTGAGCTTTTTGGGACAAAAGTTAAGTTTTAGAGGATACCCCAAAAGTGGAGAAAGCCCTGACCAGAAAATACTTCAATTAAAGCAGCAGCTGAAAAACCAATCATTGCTAAACGACCGTTCCAGTTTTCGGTTTGGGTAGTAAATCCCCAGTTCCAAGCGTTGCGATTTTCTGGAGCTGGTGTTGTTGTAGTTTTCATCTTTAATACTCCCAGTAGGACTTAACAGAGGTTTTTGTTTTCTCTATTAAGTACTGTAACAGATATTTTAAAAAGTGTAACGAAAAGTTGCAAAGAAGTTGTAAATAGTATCTATAGCCTTTCAGCTATCCTCAACTTAGCGGAACGCGATCGCGGATTCTCAGCCAATTCTTTTTCATTAGCAGTAATTGGTTTTTTAGTCAAGACCTTTAACAAAGGAGAATTGCGGAAATCATGCTTGACGGGGCGGTCTTCCAGACTGTGAAAGCTGATAATGGCAATTCGACCACCGGGAACCAGAGAATAGGGGGCTTGCTGTAAAAAAGTTGCCAAAGACTGTAACTCATCATTAACCACAATGCGCAAAGCTTGAAAAACACGGGTAGCAGGGTGAATACGACCATAACGGTATTGACGGGGGACAGCAGAGGCGATCGCCGAAGCCAATTCCGTAGTAGTGTGAAATGGTCGTCTTTCCACAATGCGCCTGGCGATGCGGCGGGATAAACGTTCCTCACCGAACTTAAAGAAAATATCTGCCAACTCCGGCTCATCCCAGTGATTAATCACATCAGCGGCGGTTAAACATTGACCCTGATTCATGCGCATATCCAGATTAGCGGTGTGGCGAAAGCTAAAACCCCTTTCTGGCTGGTCTAAATGGTAAGAACTCACACCCAAATCAGCCAAGATACCATCAAAAGAGTGGGGAGTATATTGATAAGATGAGAAATTGCCCAGCACAAACTGCACCCGATCACCAAACTCAGCCAAGTGCTTTTGGGCTGCTAGCAGAGCATCCTGATCTTGGTCAATAGCCGTCAACCGCACATTAGCAGCGGCCTGTAAGATCAAGCGACTGTGTCCACCACCGCCCACAGTTGCATCCAAATAATGGCCACCAGGGCGTACCGCCAACCCATCAATGACCTCTCGGCTTAAAACTGGCACATGAAGAAATTCAGCGCCTACAATTCCCTGAATCTCAAGCTCCATATAATAATAGTTGAAGAAGTGAAACAAATTGAAACATCAAGTAAAATCCCCTCACTAGGACCCATCTCCAACATACTCTGTATGGGTAATAGATGTAGACGCTGCTAGAGCGACTTCTGAAAACTATTTCCCTGACAAACTGATTTTGGCAGACACAAACAATCGAGCCTGGTGGGGATGATGGGGTTGAAGTGGAAATTTTCATAATGGGAGAACACCGAACTTATGGCCAGACTAGAAACCCGCACCGAGCCTATGGTGCTGAATATGGGGCCACACCACCCCTCAATGCACGGGGTTTTGCGGTTAATTGTGACATTGGACGGCGAGGATGTCGTTGATTGTGAACCGGTGATCGGCTATTTGCATCGGGGGATGGAGAAAATTGCTGAGAACCGCACCACTGTAATGTACGTTCCCTACGTCAGTCGGTGGGACTACGCCGCGGGTATGTTTAACGAAGCCGTCACCGTTAACGCCCCGGAACAATTAGCAGGTATAGCCGTACCCAAACGCGCCAGCTATATTCGGGTGATCATGTTAGAACTCAACCGAATTGCTAACCACTTATTGTGGTTTGGTCCGTTTCTGGCTGACGTGGGGGCGCAAACACCCTTCTTCTATCAGTTCCGAGAACGGGAAATGATTTATGATTTGTGGGAGGCCGCCACGGGATACCGGATGGTAAACCACAACTATTTCCGTGTGGGTGGCGTAGCAGTTGATTTACCCTATGGTTGGGTTGATAAATGCTTAGATTTCTGTGACTATTTTCTCCCCAAAGTTGACGAGTACGAGCGCTTGGTTACCAATAATCCGATTTTTCGCCGGCGGATTGAGGGTATTGGTACCATCACCCGGGAACAAGCCATTAACTGGGGATTATCTGGCCCCATGTTACGCGGATCTGGGGTTAAATGGGACTTAAGGAAAGTTGACCATTACGAGTGCTACGACGATTTTGATTGGGATGTGCAATGGGAAACCGCCGGGGATTGTTTAGCCCGTTACATGGTGCGGATGCGGGAAATGCGCGAATCTGTGAAGATTATTCGCCAAGCAATTCAAGGACTACCAGGGGGACCCTACGAAAACCTGGAAGCCAAGCGCATGGCAGAGGGGAAAAAATCTGAGTGGTATGGCTTTGATTATCAATACATTGGGAAAAAAGTTGCACCTACTTTTAAAATGCCCAAAGGCGAAATCTATTCCCGTGTGGAAAGCGGTAAAGGTGAACTGGGAATTTATCTTGTCGGTGATGATCATGGCTTCCCTTGGCGGTGGAAAATTCGCGCCGCTGACTTTAACAACCTGCAAATTGTCCCGGAACTCCTACGAGGGATGAAAGTTGCAGATATTGTGGTTATTCTTGGTAGTGTTGACGTGATCATGGGATCTGTGGACAGATAGTACACTGGAGAGGGGATTGGGGACTGAGCATTAGTTTCTAGCTCATATCCCTCCCCAGAAACTGACAATAAATCTCCTAGTTGTTCATCCCTGTGTGTCTGTATACCCAAACCCCAAAAAAAACTCAAAACATCAGCCAATTGAACACCCACTAACTAACTGTGCCATCTATGCCTTTGTCGCGTATAGTCACCCTAATTGTAGGTTTAATCGTCATTTTGGCATTAAGCCTCTGGTTGATTGACTCACTGTCTCGGCTTTACTGGCAGTTGTCCTATTCGCCACTGCTGGGTAATTTGCTGCTGTTGTTGTTGGTTTTATTGATTGGGGGGTTGGTTGCGGCTTTTGTTTATTATGTATTGATACTTCAAGCCGGGGAAAGGCGATCGCGCCGCCCAGCCCGACGAGTTACGGCTGCAGAAATTCCCGCTGCTAAATCTGATGCCGCTTCGAGTACATTAAAAGCTGTTAAACAGCAGGTAGCCCAAATTCAAGATGAAGTCGCACGACAAGCTTTATTAAGTAAATCCCGGGAAATTGAAGTTAATCTGGCACGGGGTGAAATTCAAGTAGTTGTTTTTGGTACAGGTAGTGCTGGTAAAACTTCTTTAGTTAATGCTATTATGGGGCGCATAGTCGGTCAGGTAAATGCGCCCATGGGGACTACCCAGGTGGGGGAAACTTATTGTTTGCGGTTGAAGGGATTACAACGCAAGATTTTAATTACTGATACTCCGGGGATTTTAGAAGCCGGGGTGGAGGGAACCGAACGGGAACAATTAGCCCGAGAACTGGCAACTTCAGCAAATTTACTGTTATTTGTGGTGGATAATGATTTGCGACGTTCTGAGTATGAACCCCTGCGCAGTTTGGCGGAAATTGGCAAGCGATCGCTGTTGGTTCTCAATAAAACTGATTTATATACAGATGAAGATCAAGAATCTATCCTGGCTCGGTTACGTCAACGGGTACAGGGATTTATTGCCGCCAATGATGTGATTGCGATCGCGGCTAATCCCCAAGCCGCAGAACTAGAAACTGGCGAAACCCTAGAGCCAGAAGCGGATATTATCCCCTTGCTGCGGCGGATGGCGGCGATTTTACGGGCTGAAGGTGAGGATTTGGTAGCGGATAATATTCTTTTGCAATCCCTACGCCTGGGAGAAGAGGCGCGAAATTTGATTGATGTCCAGCGTCGTCGTCAAGCTGACAAAATAGTTGATCGCTTTAGCTGGATTGGGGCTGGTGTGGTATCAGTTACACCTCTACCAGTAGTAGATTTACTGGCGACAGCCGCTGTGAATGCTCAAATGGTGGTGGAGATTGGCAGAGTCTACGGCTGTGAACTGAACATGGAACGGGGTAAAGAGTTAGCCCTTTCCCTGGCCAAGACCATCGCTAGTTTAGGTATAGTCAAAGGTGCAATTCAATTAATATCTACAGCTTTACAATTTCATGTAGCCACCTTTGTCATTGGTAGGGCAATTCAAGGAGTAACGGTAGCTTATTTAACACGGATTGCGGGAAAAAGTTTTATTGAGTATTTTCGCCATGACCAAGATTGGGGTGATGGTGGTATGACTGAAGTAGTCAAGGAACAATTTAAATTAAATCGCAGGGATGAATTTATCAAAGCTTTTGTGCAAGAAGCGATCGCGCGGGTGGTCAAACCATTAACAAATAACACCCAGGTGATTTCACAGGACGAAGAAACCAAAGGATAAAGCTACTGGGCCTTCAAAAATGGACGCTAGCATGATTTATTTCCCAGACTTCCGGAAAAACGCTTGATCTAGCGAAACATATGATAAGGCCTTATTTAGTAACCAGCTCATGAATGATCACATGATCGGTAAAGTACTACAAGCACGTTACCAAGTTATCCAAAGCCTGGGTGCAGGGGTATTTGGCGAAACATACATCGCCATAGATAGAGACCACCCGGGAAATAGCAAATACACGATTAAACAGATTAACGGTGAGCAATTCTCCCCCAGCTACTTAGACAGTTTAAAATTTTGCTTTCTCAATGAAACAGGAACTCTGCAGCGTCTAGGAACCCATGGTCAAATTCCCCAGTTTGTCGCCTATTTTGAAGAAAATGGGCATTTCTACTTAGTACAGGAATTTGTAGAGGGACATTCCCTGAGTCAGGAATTACCCATCAAGCATTCCTGCGGAGGTCTGTGGACGGAAACCGAAGTTATAGAATTGTTAGAAGATACCCTAGGTATTTTAGATTTTGTTCACTCTCAAGGTGTGATCCATTGCCATATTAAGCCCGAAAACTTGATTAGACGTACTCTTGATGGCAAATTAGCCTTAATCGACTTCGGTTTAATCGAGTCAGTTGATTTAGGCGCATATGGGGAGCTACCTATTTATAACCTTCCTGTAAACGCACTGGGGTACATATCGCCAGAGCAATTTATTGGTCAAACCCTGCCCAATAGTGATATTTATGCTTTGGGTATGATTGCCATTCAAGCCTTAACAGGACTAGAACCACTGCAATTAAAACTAAATGTTGGAACGGGTGAGATTATCTGGCGGACTGAAGATATATCAGTGAGTGATCAGCTAGCTGCTATTCTGAGTAAGATGATTTGCTATGATTGCCAAGATCGCTTTCAGTCTGCGGCTGAAGTCTTATATACCCTTAATCAAGTCTTCAACGCCCCGAAAATACCCCATCAACTCCATCAAATCATCAGGGCTAAAAATCAGGATCCACAACCAAAACCTAATTTTGCTACATCATCACCAGTATGTTCAGGGATAAAAGTAGGCTTGGCGGCTAATTCCTTATTAGTGGGATTAGCAGCATGTTCTTTAATGAATAATTCTCCTGCATATTCCCATAAAGGCAGATTAGATATAGCCATAAAAGAATATCAAACAGGCAATTTTCGAGGAGCCCTGGCGTTAGCTGAATCAATTCCTGCTTACAGCAATGTTTACCCGGAGGTTCAAGCTAATATAGAAGAATGGCAGGGCAAATGGCGATTGGCGGCTGAACAATACGAAATTGCCCAACAAGCCCTAAATGAGGAGAGATGGTCAGATGTTTTAAGTGTGCCGGCGAAATTACCAGATATTTTATATTGGCAATCTAAAGTAGAGAAACTGGTGGAGCAAGCACAAGCCAACATTGCCACACAAACACACGATTTGTTATCAAAAGCCTATGCAAAAGCCGTAGATAGAGAATTTTCAGCGGCTATAGAATATCTGCGTCAAATTCCTCCCGACAGTACTGCTAGTGCTTTAGTTCAAGAGAAAATAGCCGAGTACGACCAAAAGCGGCAGATTAGAGCGGCTTATTTTTTACATCGTGCCAATATCAAAGCATCTGTTGGCGACTTTAGTGGCGCTATCCAGTTTCTGCGTAAAATTCATAAAAGTAGTTCTGTTTACCCTCAAGCTCGGGCTAAACTGAATGAATATACCCAACAGCAGCAACTGTATGATCGAGGTGTAAATATCGCGTTGAATTCCTTAACCGCTAAAAATGACAATTTTCACCCAGAGAAGGAGCTGCAAGAGGTAAGTATTCGTTAGATAATTGCCTTTGCTGGTTCTGGTAACGGGCTTTAATTACTTGTTGATCATATGGCTTGGTGATAAAAGTCCATTACCTGTGGATATTCTTGTAAATTAAATAAGGCATTGCTTGCTGTTAATACTCCCATGACTAGACGTGGGATTATGCTTTGACACTCTGCGGTCTGAAGACACGCAGATTCTTTAAGACTTGCTTAAAAGGAATAGTCAATTATCCCCCTACACGCTCAAAACAACTACCTACGGATAAGTGTTGCAATTGCGCAAAATTTTATATTTTTTTGGCTTT
>NZ_JANQDF010000046.1:0-32410 GCF_029891675.1 Anabaenopsis tanganyikae CS-531 | reverse complement strand
TTGCGCCTTAGAATGGATTTTAGATCAATATAAAGAGAAGAAACCCAAAGACCCCACCATTGCAGAAAAATTCAACACTTACCGGTTTGCAGACTACAAAGAACAGGTCATAGATTTATTAATGCGGGTGTGTAGAGTCAGTGTGGAAACCATGAATATAGTTAATCAGATGTCTGATAACTAGGGAGACAGGCGATCGCCACCCAGAGTAACCGGGGGTTAGAAACCCCCGTCTAATAGCTAAAGTCAGATAAATCTGACTAGAAAATCATATATGTGATGATCTTGACAGAATGTGTCGCCATTCTCTATACCCCCCTCCTCTTACAAGGGGAGGGGTTGGGGGTGGGGTCAAACCTCTTTGGTTAAGATCCCCAACTTCTCACATCATCACAGATAGTCTAGAATAACTTAACTAGAAGTCGGGGATCTGTGTGACTGTGTGGGGCGATCGCCACCCAGAGTAACCGGGGGTTAGAAACCCCCGTCTAATAGCTAAAGTCAGATAAATCTGACTACAAGATGATATATTTTGACAAAATCTTCTGGGTCATGTACCTGATTTGACTAACTCTATAGTGTAAATTACTGCTATTATGGCTAAATTGGTGGGTGGAGTTTACGCCCAATCCCATGCGATCGCCGCCGATTTACAATGGCTAGAAACTCAAGGAATCAATGAACTACCGACAGTTCATTAATCAGGTTTATCCTTTTAAAGCCTTTTTCAGTCTTATGAAGTACACACCAATTCCCTGTTCCCTATTCCCTATTCCCTATTCCCTATTCCCTATTCCCTGTTCCCTCAAACTAAAAAAATTTGTACCTCACGAGCATGGGAAATGCTATATCACCGAGGGAACAAAACGTTTTGCTCACATGAAAATGTCCCCACCTGTACACAATACCACTTATAAAGGTTAGGATACAGTAGCTAATTATACAGTTGTCGGAAACCCTGATTTAAAACCCGTTTAACGAGCTTTGCGCTCTGCTACGAGAACTTCAGCTAGCATTTCGGGAATATCTGTCAAGTCTGCAAATCCCTCGGAAGCGGGAATCGGTGAAATAAACGTATAGTTTGGGTCACACATTCCCGTGTCGTAGACTTCAATAAACCAGCGATCGGGAAAACCTTCTACACCTAATTCCACAATATACCAACTTTCCCCTATGAGCCGAGAGCCAAACACAACAAACCACTGTCTATAGTCGTCTGAAATATTCCAGTCAGCCATAAGGAACTCTAGCGCAATTTGTGCAGCATCGGTTTCGGTTAGCAGCATATTTACTCCTTATTTATAACTATCGATAAGGCTAACTTACGCTATCAGAATTTGGAACTTCAGGATATAAGCCTAGTTGCTTTGCTAATTCACGCCCGATAAAGAATAAAAACTTAGCACCATCTTGATTACCTTGATGGGCAAAACTAGTTGCTACTTGCAGTATTGTTTGTACAAAATCAGCATCAATCAATTCTGGTTGCGCTTCTAAAACTTCTGGTTCTTGACCATTAGGACATTTTAGTAACTCGTCAATCAGATTGAAATATTGGATTTGGCGTTCTTCTGTCATGATGTTTTGGTTTTTTGAATGAGTTAGTTTGGCTGTGAGGATTACTCTATACTTTGTTGCCAAAGCTTTTCCAACATTTCAACTTGTTCTTTTAAGATAGCAGCACGATAAACAAGATATCTATCGTAAACAATGATTCCTAATCCCACAAAAATCGGAGTGATTAACACAAACCATTGCAAGATGCTAGCAAGTTTATATTGTTCGGCAACAACTAATAATCGGTTCACAAGATTGTGGTCAAAAGTTGCGTTATTGGTCTGATATTGAGATGGATTTGTATTTGCTTCATGGAGCAATTGGGCAGAATTACCTGAATAGATTTTATGAATTTCACAGACTAAATTCTGCATTTTAACAAACTCTAGATGTTTGCCCCAAACTATGTGTAAGACTAATAAGGCGGGCGAAATTACTAGTAAAGTAAATAAACAAACTGTCAGAAAATTTAGAAGTTTAAATTTCATGGTGGCTTTACTCCCTTAGGTACTCTGCATCCAGAAACCTCTGGGTTACTTTTTACCTAACTAGTCTCTCTCGCACCTTGACAATATTTTTGTTCCTAAAGATGAAAAATTTACCATTTTTCTACAAGGGCTATAATTATCAACTTAGGATTAACATCTTCCTCAGCTTCGACAACAGAAGAGTTAAGAAGTCCCCCCTGATTCTTTGGGTAAAACCCTCAGAACTTCGGGGGGTAGAGGGGAATCTCTGCGTAAATCCTACAAAATTTATAGCAGTCTCACCTCTAACTGTGAGTTTAAACTAGTGGAATTAAGATTATTAAATTTATTAAAGTTATACTCAAAGGCTATAAGTTATATCTCATAAGACTTAGAGAAATTATTTGAGGTATGGGTGCTAGTATTTCTCATATGGGGTGCTAGTATTTCTCATATGGGGTGCTGGTATTTCTGCACTCAGGCTCAAAGCTATATGGGGGGCTGGTAGAGGAGTGATTTTGTTGGGGTTTTTCCGTCTCAAAGCTTGTACTCAAACAAATAGATTATGTGGGGAGTATACCCTAGAATATCGAAAAAATCTCTTATATTTTCTGGAAATGCAGCTTCCTATACTAAATATAAATCATTCAAAGTGAGGTGACAAACTTTCTAGATTTAAGGGGTGAGTTTCTATGATTTTGATTGAGCAAATAACAGACAGATAAATTCAGCGTTGAGAAAACCCCTGTAATTCAGCTATTAACCTTCATTGTGGTAGATACAAAACATTATTACTTGAGGAGAGATGAGAAAATTACATCAACTGCATTCCTCAGCCGCATGATTTTGTACTTTGGTTAAAGTGGATAGTCTCTATAGTCATCCTATTTGACTTGAGAAAATATCAGTGAGGAAAGGGAACAGGGAACAGGGAACAGGGAACAGAAATTGTTCATGAATCATTTAGGACTGCTCTAGATTTAGTTAGAGTGGATATAAATTAAACACATACAGGAAATTTGCCCTCAACGTGAAATCATAGGAGTGAATTTATGAGAATTGCTAAAGATGTTACAGAACTAATTGGCGGAACTCCTTTAGTTCAGCTGAATAGAATTCCCCAATCTGAGGGAGTGGCAGCTAGAATTGTTGTTAAACTCGAAGGTATGAACCCAGCAGCCTCAGTTAAAGACCGGATTGGAATTAGTATGGTGATGGCTGCGGAAAGGGAGGGTTTAATTGAGCCGGGGAGAAGTATTTTAGTCGAGCCAACTTCTGGGAATACAGGTATTGCTTTAGCCATGGTAGCAGCCGCCCGGGGCTATAGTTTAATTTTGACCATGCCAGACACCATGAGCCAAGAACGACGCTCTATGCTCAAGGCCTACGGTGCTAAGTTAGAGTTAACACCAGGCGCACAAGGGATGCGAGGAGCAATTAATCAAGCTGAAAGCATTGTGGCTAATACTCCTAACGCTGTGATGCTGCAACAGTTCCGCAACCCGGCTAACCCCAAAATTCACAGAGAAACTACTGCGGCGGAAATTTGGGCGGATACGGATGGGGAAGTAGATATCATCATTGCTGGGGTGGGGACTGGCGGAACAATCACCGGGATTGCAGAAGTGCTTAAACAATATAAGCCAACTGTGCAAGCGATCGCAGTGGAACCTAGTAACAGTCCGGTGCTTTCTGGCGGTACTGCAGGCCCCCATAAAATTCAAGGTATTGGCGCTGGGTTTATCCCAGATGTGTTGCGTCTGGAATTGATTGATGAGGTAATTAGAGTTAGTGATGAACAGGCTATGGCTTATGGGCGACGTTTAGCCAAAGAAGAGGGACTATTGTCTGGTATATCCTCCGGTGCGGCTTTATGTGCGGCCATTCGAGTCGGTCAACGTCCAGAAAATACCGGTAAATTAATTGTGATGATTCAGCCTTCCTTTGGGGAACGTTACCTGAGTACCCCCATGTTTCAAGAGTTGTCTATAGACACTGCTAATCTTGGCTAAAAAACCTAATTAGCAGATATAGCATTTCCCATGCTCGTGAGGTACAAAGTTGTTTAGTTTCAGGGAAGAGGGAACAGGGAATTGATGTGTACTTCATTAGCCTGAAAAAGGCTTTATTGGACTTCTTAACCAGGTTAAGAAGTCCGATGTATATCGGGGATACGGTCAAAGCAAATTCAATCAGGTTTTCCCCCGGTGAAATTTAATGCTTACAACCACCTTGATGATGATGGTCATGGTTATGACCGTGGGCGCAACCTTGTAAGTTCTGGGTAGTCAGGGTTTCAATTACTACTTTTAAGGAATCATCCACCGGTTTTAAGCCAATCCAACCATCTATTGTTTCTACGTCAAAACCTACCTCACGGCGATCGCCTACTTCTAGTAAGGGACGACGAATTAATAAAGGATCTTGCAGCATTAACACTAAGGCTGTTTGTGCATCGATTTTTTCTGGAACTACTTCACCAGATTTAATCTTGGGAGCGGAAGCATTAAACCATTGGGACACCGGGCGATCGCCAAAAAATGATCGCAAGCGTTCAACTGTCCAAGGTTCTGTGAGGATGTCGTATGCTAGCACCTCATGACCAGCAGCAGTCAACACAACTTTTTGCTTAATACCACCCTTACAACCGGGTTTGCTGTAGAAAATTACTCTAGCCATTGTCATTACTCCCTGATGATTCTGATTAAAACTTCCTAGCTGTATGGGTAACTAAATCAAACTCAAACCTTGCTTGAGGGTCTGTTTCTCCATAAACATTAAAAGTTACAGTTGCTTCGTCACCCACTGCTTCTACACTGTGAATTGCATCGGGGGTCAAGCTAACAATATCTCCAGGAGACAAGGTTATCTCTCCAGTAGGTGCAATTTTCTCGGCAAAATCAGGGGTAGGAGTACGTCGCCAAAAGGTATTTTTTTCTTGACCTTTTAACACTGCTATTACTCCCCAAGTCCCATGATTATGAATAGTTGAACGGGTTCCCGGTGCAAATGTCACGGTTTGCACAGTCAATGGGAACCCCAATTCATCATAGAGAAGTAACACTGAGTGACCCGTTTTAGGGTGAGGTTGTAAATACTGACTTTGTACCCAGTAGGAATTGACAATCAATCTCCTGACAAGCATTCGGATTTCTGGGAGACGAATAGATTCATCTTCTACCCCATTGAGAACATCTTCTACTTCAGTCAAAAACCGATATAGGCGATAATTCTCCCGCAATAGATCCCATGGTCTGGCTGATTTACAACAATGATATTGGCCGTCTGCAGTTACTAGCCAATCTTTACCTTCCACCATCATTCATTAAATCTTGGGTTGAGAAGGAGAAGGGAAAACTATTGTAGGCGGAATCAAATTCAGAGGACTGGGAAGAGGACGCAAAGGATCTATGGAAACCACAGGAATGAAAGGTGCTGAAGAATTTACAGATGGCTGTAGAGGTTGGTAGAAGGGATAATTATTCATGTCGGTTGATGGTTGAAGGTTTACTAATTAATCGTCCTCTTCATCTGGACGATTTAAAATGTCCAGTAGGATTCCTGCACCGAAATCATTACTTTTGTCAATCTGTTTGACGCGAGTACTGATTTCTTTAGCCCGCTCGATTTCCCCTAATTTTGCTAACACTAAACCAGATGCAGCATAAGCGTTTAAGTACAATCTGATTTGGGGTTCCTCCTGCCGTTTTACTAATATGGGCAGGAGTTGTTGCCAATGGTCTGGTAAGTTCTCTGTTGCTTTAATCTTATCTAAAACTTTAACTGCAATTTGTAGCGCGAGGGGATAATTATTTTTATAATAAAAGAATCTATATGCTGATACTAAAATATCTGTATTTTCCCCGGACTTAGCTAAGGCTTGATGAATATATTTTTCGGATTCTGAGGTATTTTCCCAGGTTTGTGCCGCCAAGAGTAATAATTTTTTGACATCTTCGGGTACTTGAAACCACGAGTATTGATTACCATCAAGCATAATCATCTCCTTTGATGGGGAAGAGGGAGTCAGAATTTTACCGCTCCCTATAGGTACTATTTCTTTGTGAGTCTGGGCTGAGGTTTGCTTCTTCTTTCTTGAAGGGAAGATGCTCCCCTCGGCTTTGATGCTGGGTACACAGATGAATACCAATGCTAGGCTGGGTTGTATGTGAGGATGTACACTAATGTGAACAGAACAATCCAAATAATATCTACGAAGTGCCAGTAAATTTCTGCCATTTCGATGCCAGTATGTTTGGTAGCAGAGTAATGACCAGGACGACGCGATCGCCACACAACACCTAATATCAATAATATGCCTATCAACACGTGCAAACCGTGAAAGCCTGTCATGATATAAAAGCAGTTGGCGAAAACGTTGGTAGTCAGTCCATAGCCTAAACTCATGTACTCATAAACCTGACCAGCTAAGAAAATCGCCCCCATCAGTGCGGTGACAAGATGCCAAAACCGCATTCCCCAAACATTATTCTTTTTAATCGCTACATCACCTAAATGAATGACGAAACTACTAGATATCAGAATAATGGTGTTAATGGCGGGTAAAAATAGTTCTACCTCTGTTCCCTCTGGAGGCCAAACTTCTGTAATACCTCTAAAGAATAAATAAGTCGCAAAAAAACCGCCAAACATCAGGGATTCAGAAATCAGAAAGGTTAAAAGTCCCCAGACTCGTAAATCTGGATGATGCTCCTCATGGTGTTCAGTTGTCGCTATGGTCATGTTGTTTACCCTCTAAATCTCTAAACTTTTAAGTGGCGGGACAATAATCATGTTTTTGTGAAGGGCGGGCTAGAAGCCCACCCTACTTAGTGTGGTCACGCCACTACTAAGTTAAAGCCAATACTTAGGCGCTAACTTCTGGTGTACCCATAGGTTGGGATTCACTATGGCCATAGTCGTAAGGGCCATGAGTCACAACGGGTAATTCTTCCCAGTTTTCAATTATGGGCGGTGAACTGGTTGTCCACTCTAAACTCAAAGCTTGCCAAGGATTATCACCTGCTAATTCCCCTTGACTCCAACTGTGAATAATGTTAATAGTGAAGGGTATAACTGAGATGCCTAAGACAAATGCACCAAAGGTGCAAAGTTGATTCAGGTTAATAAATTGGGGGTCGTACATCGCTACCCGGCGGGGCATACCTTGCAAGCCCAATTCATGCATGGGTAAGAAGGTTAAGTTAGTGCCGATGAAGGTGAGCGCAAAGTGAATGCGTCCCCAGGTTTCATTCAGCTTACGTCCGGTCATTTTGGGGAACCAGTGATAAATACCGGCATAGATGCCAAATACGGAACCACCAAAGAGGACGTAGTGGAAATGTCCCACTACATAATAGGTATCGTGGACGTGAATATCAAAGGGGGCGGTTCCCATTGTCACACCGCTTAAGCCACCCATGACAAACATGGATAATAGGCCAATGGCGAAAAGCATGGCACTGGTAAAGCGAATTTTACCACCCCACAGGGTGGCAACCCAGGCGAAAATCTTGACTCCAGTGGGTACGGCGACGATGAGGGTGGAGATGGTGAAGAATATCCGCATCCAACCGGGTGTACCACTGGTAAACATATGGTGTACCCAAACGAACAAACCCACGACGCAAATGGCTACGCTAGAGTAGGCGATCGCTTTATAACCAAAAATCGGCTTCCGGGCATGAACTGGTACTACTTCGGACATGATACCGAAGATGGGCAGAATCATTAAGTATACTGCCGGGTGGGAATAGAACCAGAACAAATGTTGGTAAATAACAACGTTACCGCCTGCATCGGGTTTAAAGAAGGATGTGCCAAAGTTGAGGTCAAATAATAACAGCACTAAACCCGCCGCTAATACAGGGGTGGAAAGTAAGGCTAAGACAGAAGTTGCTAGGATAGCCCAGCAAAACAAGGGTAGTTGATCCCATTTCATGGAGGGAACTTTCATCATCAGGATGGTAATGACAAAGTTCACCGAACCCAAAATTGAGGAGGTTCCTACTAAAACAATGGCCAGGATCCACAGAGTCTGGGCCATGGGTGCTGTTACTAGGCTCAATGGTGGGTAAGCTGTCCAACCAGATTGGGAACCACCGAAGATAAAACTAGCTACAACTAGTAATCCCGCTACTGGGTTCAACCAAAAGGCGATCGCGTTCAGCTTGGGGAAGGCCATATCTCTAGCACCCAGCATTAGGGGAATGAGATAATTTCCAAATCCCCCAATGGCGCTCGGAACAATCCACAGAAAGATCATGATTGTCCCGTGGTTGGTCATGAAGGCGTTATACAAATTGGGATCGAGAAAGTCTGATTGTGGGGTTGCTAGTTCTACACGCAGCGCCACCGCCATCAGTCCACCAATTAGATAGAATACAAATGCTGTCACTAGGTATTGGATACCAATCACTTTGTGGTCAACATTAAATGTAAAGTAGTCTTGCCATTTCCACGCCTGGGGATGGTTATTTGCTTTATTTCCTGCGGTTGGCGTGTTCCGGGGAAGTTCTGCCTGTGTCATAAGTTATTTTGCGACAATTTATTTTTGTCTTGAGAATGACTATTTCTGATCGCGATAGGGTGGCGTTAGCCATAGTTGCGCCGTGGTGGCTGCACTCATCCCTAAGTTATGAACATGGGGAGCTAGAAATTCTGATGTTGATAACTCCGCTGGATTGACTGCAACGGCTTGGTTGAGGTTTTCCTTTTGCGCTATCTGGCTTTGTGCTAACCAGCTATCAAATTCTTCTGGTGTATGGACTATGACTTGTGTCCGCATGGAACCGTGATAACCACCACACAATTCTGCACAAACTACCGGATAGGTTCCTGGTTTGGTGGCGACGAATCGCAGTTGGGTGGCGATACCTGGAAGCGCGTCTTGTTTTAACCGGAATTGTGGTACCCAAAATGAGTGAATGACATCTATTGCGGATAGGTTCAGTTGTACATCAGCACCCACGGGAACGTGTAACTCTCCGGCGCTAATTCCACTGTTGGGATAGTTAAATATCCAGGCGTACTGCATCCCCTGGACATCAACCACTAAATCTGCTTGTTTCCCCTGGGAGTGGGGTGACGCACCAATCCCAATGTTTCCGCTGGTTGTCTCATCAAGGGTGGCTGCTATGGCTACGCCATGGGTATGACTCCCCGGCTCAAATCCACCCATTTGATTGTAAACATCTACACTGTAAATGCCTAAACCAATGACAATGACCGCGGGGATGGCTGTCCAAAAAATTTCTAAGGGAACGTTTCCTTCTATGGCTAGACCATCGCTATCATCACCCGGACGGCGACGATACTTGACTAAAAAAATCAGAATGGTTCCTTCTACAATGAGGAACAGTGCGATCGCAATGGTAAACATGACGTTGAAAAATCCGTCTACCAAAGGCGCTTGTTCAGATGCTTGTACTGGCAATAAATTGTGATTATGTCCGAGCCAAATACTGATGGCTGTGACTAATACTCCAGCAACTAGAGTCCATAGTGAAACAGGAACTTTTTGCATATATGCTACCTGCTCTTGCAGCTGTAATTAAAGGTGTGATTTTCTGGAAACTTAGATGTAGGAGATTGTGATTCTAGACAATAATTTCTTTGCTCCCAGTTGATCGCATCCTGCGCTTTTGATGTATCACCCTAGCCAAAGAAGATAATGTATTTTTTTTATCTTGATCATATTCTTGGCTACTGATTTTTACATTTCCACAGGTCAGCGTTTTTTGTTTTCACTTATTAACTTTCTATCTTACTCTCATCAAAAGTGGGGGAATTTTCCAGATAATTTCATATCCTTCCCCCACAAAGTTAATACTATCTTGAAAGTCCTCTGATACCAGATGTCTCTACTTACATAAAAACTTAGGTACTCTCAGATCATGCCCTTAGTCTTAATATTGTGTAGACTAATTGAATAGCAAGTATGAAGTTTATCAATTACAATTTAAGATTTACAATTCTGTTTACTGTGAACTTTTTTGTGGTGACAGTAAGTCTTGATTATTCCCCTCTATTTACCTTGCTTTGTGCTTGATTTCCAGAGTACCCTTGATGACGGACATAACTTAGCTGCAAATCCTGAAACTTTACTTGTCTAATACAGCATGGGTGTAGCAATTCTTGGGACATATGCGCGCACAAGCTTCACAACCAACACAGTTTTCCGGGTGGGCTACAACCATGACTTTGCGCTCAATTTCATCATCATCTTCATCTTCTACAAATTCGCCATCTTCGTTGAGAGCTTTCAAGCTCAATACATTGTGACCACATATCTTAAAGCATCTGCCACAACCTATACATTTTCCTTGGTCAATTTCCTGGGCAAATTTAGGTGTCCAGGTATTACCTCCAAATGTCAATCCTGTTACTGTTGCCATGAATAAACCTTTAGGAATCTCTCTCTACTTTAATCACCATCCTAACCTAATCTTAGGGTATTTTTTTAGTTTAAATGACTATTTATTCTTGAATTAAATTTTGATGACTTTTTACATATTCTTTGAGAGATTTATTTAATTTACCTGTTAAATGCCATTTATTCTCAATAAATGTTTGTGGCTATAATACTCAGTTATTGATTTTATATAAAATGTATTTTATAGGGTGTAGATGCTGCTATTTAGGGAAATATATAATATGACAGTATCAAACATTGTCTGGTCACATATAAATAATTACCGTTGATATATGCTGCAAATTCAATTCTTGATAAAAATAATGAGATTTTTTTCTTTTATAGGGAGAAAACATACATCCTTGATAGTATTTAGAGTTACAAGCTATGTGTTAATGGGGGACATGAAGAAAAAATTACTTTGTTATATATCAAATCAAAATGGCGAAATGATTATGGTTATAGCTAGTCTTTACAGATAGAAAATATTTACCGGTTTATTAACTCATGGTAAAACTGTATATTTAGGAACAGCACACTTGTATACTTTAAATATTAAAATTATTAATAAAGTAACTCCCATCTGGTAATCAAATCTATGTTTATCCAAAAATTTTGGGTCAAGTGATAATTCACCGGATAGCAAGTTCCAGATAGTTTTACGTGAACTATTAAGAAATATACACCGGCTCATTATGAACAAAAACCTCTGATTATTTATGAAATTTATAGTTAGTAAAGAAGTAATCAAAGGCTATTTTTAAGAGCCTGAAATACCTGTGTAATGAAAATATGGATGTGGGGAATTATTACAGCAAATAGAGATATTTTTTGCTGAAAATATGGTTTCGTTGCAAGTGAAAAATACTGAATAAATATCCAAGAGAGACTTGAGCAAAACATCTCGACGATTAGAGTGGGAAGACAGCACTATAGCCGTATGCCTTATACAATTCCTAACAACAATTGCCTGGGATGTGACAACTGCCGCCCCCAATGTCCTACGGGTGCAATTAAAATAGAGAAGGATGAATATTGGATTGATCCTACTCTTTGTAATAACTGTGAAGGTTATTATCCTGAGCCGCAATGTGTCATGGCTTGTCCAACTAATTCACCCATACCTTGGCAAGCAAAAAAAGGCAGATGTAAGGTGGAACCAAGAGATGCACCTAGCCCGGATTTATTTGCCAACGGTCAAAATAATCCATTTGCTTCGGCTATTGTGATTTGGGAAGCTTGTAATGTCTTGGCACAAAGGACATCCTTAAATTGGCTGGATGAAGACGGTTATGTGTCCTATGGACGAAAAGTGAAACAAGGACGGGGTGCGATCGCATTTCATCTCCAAGATCCATTTACCGGAAGCGATATAACTGACTTAGGAGCAATTGCAGCACTTGATATTAGATCGGCTTGCATTCACCTGATCTTTGCTGCCTATGCTACATCCTTAGAGCAACCTTGGCAAGAAGAATTTGCGATCGATGAACGCCAAATTGAGAAATATTTAGGCTTAGAGAAGCGTAAAGACTTGAACAAAAATGCCAAGCTAGCTTTAATCAAGAATATTGTACAGCAAGCTTGTTCATTGATGATTTCTATTGATTGGCCTCAACAAGGAAGCATCCCCGGCTTTTCAGTCAAACAGAGCCGTTTATGGCATTTAATCAATGTTCAACATCATTTTCAAGAAGATAAATTGGGGTGTAAATATTTAATTGGACTAACTTTTAAAGTAAAAGCCGGGATATGGGCGCAGTATTTCTTAAACAAACAAGCCTGTAAGGAGCGAACTGCATTTTATCAATATGGCAGTTTGCCTAAAACATTATTAACTACCGTGATGAGTATTTGGCAGCAGCACGAAGGCGCAGTAAGACTAATGCTGTGGTTGCTGTTTAAAACCAAAATGGGTAGAGAACAAAGGATCACCATTCCCACATTATTACGTATTGCTTACGGTGAAGAAAAGGTTACCATGGCCTCTAGACAACGGGAGGAACGCAAACGCTTATTAAGAACATTTGAAAGTGATTTAGAAATTCTCAACCACCATGGGATTAAAGCGATTTTTGATCCAGTAACTTACCCCTTAGAAATTCAACCTTTGTGGGCGAAGTTAATGGATGTTCCCGAAGATCCAGAGGAAGCCTTAGAATTTTGGATGAATGACGCTGCTGGAAACACCCGCCTCACTGATTCAGCACCCCGTGGTAAGTGGAATCTGCTGATGAATGCGCGAATTTTAGCTTTTGAACTACCCCCAGAATGGAAACAGAAAATTTCTGAATCACAAAAAAAGCCCCGGACAACTGTCAAAAGCAGACGCAAGACTAAAACCACCACAGATTTACTCGGGGCGGATATTTTACAGGCGCGGAAAAATTTGCAACTTTCCCAAAGGGAGTTAGCAAGGCTAACAGGTAAAAGCCAAAGTTGGATTCGTGATCTAGAAAATGGTCGTTTGAAAGCTAAGGTAGAAGACCAAGTGATATTACGGAACGTGCTAAATATTACTTAGAAATCAGTCCCGGAAAATAAACGAAAAACCACAAAAGTGTTTATTTACATCAATTTTACCCACCCAGGGTTAAGCTTGGATGGGTAAAAATCCTCAATGCAGTGAATGTTTTTTACTAGCTTTCAGTAAAATCAGCATCAATCACATCCTCACCGCCACGAGGGGGAGTGGAACCAGCATCTTGAGGTGCAGCACCAGCAGCATCACCACCTGCTTGCTGATAGATGTTGCTACCTACTGCAAACAATGCTTGCTGTAGTTCCGGTGTCAGCTTCTTAATTTGCTCGTCATCTTCCTTAGCAACAGCTTCACGGAGGTCTTTAACTAAACCCTCGACCTTGGTTTTGTCAGCTTCAGGAACTTTATCACCTAGTTCTTGCAACTGCTTTTCAGCTTGGTACGCCAAAGAATCAGCTTGGTTCTTCCGTTCAATGGTCTCACGACGTTCCTTGTCAGCAGCAGCGTTTTGTTCTGCTTCTCTCACCATGCGGTCAACATCGGATTTATCTAAAGTAGAAGCGCCAGTAATGCTGATAGACTGTTCCTTACCAGTACCTTTGTCCTTAGCGGTTACATTGAGGATACCGTTAGCATCAATATCAAAGGTAACTTCAATTTGTGGTACGCCTCGTGGTGCGGGGGGAATACCATCAAGTCTGAAGGTTCCTAAGCTCTTGTTATCATTTGAAAACTCCCGTTCACCTTGAAGAACGTGAATTTCTACATTGGTTTGTCCATCTACTGCAGTAGAGAAGACTTCGGATTTCTTGGTGGGGATTGTGGTGTTCCGGGGGATAATTTTAGTCATGACACCGCCCAAGGTTTCTACACCCAAAGACAGTGGGGAGACATCTAATAGCAATATACCTGTAACATCGCCCGCTAGCACACCGGCTTGAATAGCAGCACCAACTGCTACCACCTCATCAGG
Organism: Anabaenopsis tanganyikae CS-531; assembly: GCF_029891675.1. Classification (NCBI taxonomy): domain Bacteria; kingdom Bacillati; phylum Cyanobacteriota; class Cyanophyceae; order Nostocales; family Nodulariaceae; genus Anabaenopsis; species Anabaenopsis tanganyikae. The sequence continues at coordinate 18,518 of NZ_JANQDF010000046.1, read as the reverse complement.
GTTAACGCTTTGGTTGGGTTCCTTACCTAATACTTGCTTTACTATCTGCTGTACAGCTGGAATGCGGGTAGAACCACCAACTAGTACAACTTCATTAATATCGCTTCTGCTTAATTTAGCATCCCGAATTGCGTTTTCTACAGGGATGCGGCAACGGTCGATTAGGTCTGAGCAGAGTTCTTCAAATTTAGCACGGGTGAGGGTTGTATCCAGGTGCTTGGGTCCAGTCTGGGTAGCAGTGATAAATGGTAAATTTATTTCCGCTTGAGAAACGCTAGAAAGCTCAATTTTGGCTTTTTCTGCGGCTTCGGTCAAACGTTGTAAAGCTTGTTTATCTTGACGTAGGTCAATTCCTTCTTCTCTTTTGAATTGTTCGGCTAAGAAGTCAACGATTTTCTTATCGAAATCATCGCCACCCAGGTGAGTATCGCCGGAGGTAGCCAGAACTTCAAATACTCCATCACCTACTTCTAGAATGGATACGTCGAAGGTACCACCACCAAGGTCAAATACCAAAATGGTTTCGTTGCTCTTCTTATCAAAACCATAAGCTAGAGAAGCTGCTGTAGGTTCGTTAATAATTCGGAGGACTTCAATACCTGCTATTTTACCAGCGTCTTTTGTGGCTTGTCGCTGGGAGTCGTTAAAGTATGCTGGAACAGTGATGACAGCTTGGGTGACGGTTTCGCCTAGGTATTTGCTAGCGTCTTCAACGAGTTTGCGAAGTACTTTGGCGGAAATTTCTTCGGGGGCAAAGGGTTTACCAGCTATGGGACAATCTAGCTTAACATTACCGTTGCTGCTGAGGACTTTATAAGAAACTTCTGTAGACTCGTTACCAACTTCGTCATAGCGTCTTCCAATGAAGCGTTTGACTGAGTAAAAGGTATTATCAGGGTTCATTACCCCCTGACGCTTGGCGATTTGACCAACTAAGTTATCGCCATTTTTGGCAAATGCTACTACTGAGGGTGTTGTGCGAAAACCTTCTGCGTTAGCAATAACTGTGGGTTTACCACCTTCCATTACTGCGACGCATGAGTTTGTTGTACCTAAGTCAATTCCAACTACTTTTGCCATTGTAACTTTTGGCTCCGTATAACTACAAATGAATGGGAATATAAGGGACTAAGTTTTGAACCAACGGGTTAAAAAATAGTCATTTCATGATTAACAACCTTTAATTAGGCTTTCCTGGGGTGAAAAACCCAAGTTATCCTGATATATATACTGGGAAGTTCAGTTATGACCAGTCAGTGCAGGACGGTTTTCCGAACCTGGAACTAGACGGTTAATTTTAAAGGATGTATTTAGTGCGTTCATTGAGAGATTTGCTTTCACTCTGTCTAATGTATGAGAATTAATACTTTCAGCAATTAGGGTGAACCGTAATCTCAAAGTCGTGTTTGCCGTCTTTAGGTGTTATAAACTCTAGATGGATTGAAAATCAATGCTCAAATAACACCGCCATATACTCAAGAACACTGTTAAATTAAAGTTCTGCTCTGAGTCTCTATCTGGTAATACGTAAGTGTTAATATACTCACTTGCTAGATGATATTTACCAATCAGCGGTAAAATACTAGTCTAAATTAGTTGACAAAGCCAATCTCAGCACTACATCTGGAGTGAAAACCAAAGGTACTTAAACAACCTTAAATGTCTCATTTTCACAACTTAAAATTATATGGTTACACTATCTCCTAGTTTAAAAGCTAAACTCTCTGAACCCTTGAAAATCGGTTCTTTCGAGGTGAAGAGTCGAGTTCTACAGTCGCCTTTATCGGGGGTGACAGATATGGTATTTCGTCGTCTGGTGCGTCGCTACGCGCCAGATTCAATGTTGTATACAGAAATGGTCAATGCTACGGGTTTACACTATGTGAAAGAGTTACCCAAAATTATGGAGGTAGACCCGCGGGAACGACCCATCAGTATTCAGTTATTTGACTGTCGCCCTGATTTTTTGGCAGAAGCAGCTATTAAAGCGGTTGCGGAAGGTGCAGATACTGTGGATATTAATATGGGTTGCCCAGTCAATAAAATTACTAAAAATGGCGGTGGTTCATCTTTATTGCGTCAACCGGAAGTAGCGGAGGCTATTGTGCGGGAAGTGGTGAAGGCTATAGATGTACCAGTGACTGTTAAAACCCGCATTGGCTGGAATGACAAAGAAATTACCATTCTTGACTTTGCCAAGCGTATGGAAGATGCTGGGGCGCAAATGATTACAGTACATGGACGTACCCGCGCTCAAGGTTACAATGGTAATGCCCGTTGGGAATGGATAGCCCGTGTTAAGGAGGTGCTTTCTATTCCGGTCATTGGTAATGGGGATATTTTTTCTGTGGAGGCGGCGGTAAGATGTTTGGAGCAAACTGGCGCTGATGGTGTGATGTGTTCTCGTGGGACTTTGGGTTATCCTTTTTTGGTGGGAGAAATTGATCATTTCTTGAAAACCGGGGAAATACTACCACACCCAAGCCCAATTCAGCGCTTGGAATGTGCCAGAGATCATTTACAGGCATTATGGGAATATAAAGGCGATCGCGGTGTACGTCAAGCGCGAAAGCACATGACTTGGTATGCTAAAGGTTTTGTCGGTGCGCCTGAGTTGCGGGGACAGTTAAGTGTAATTGAAACGGTGCAGCAAGGTTTGGATTTAATTGACCAGGGAATTGAGCAGTTACATCATAGTTTTGAACCGATGGAGGAATCAACTAATTTTCAAGTTGCTTAATCCAATAAGTAAAACTCTTGTGTTGCGGGCATCTTGCCCGCTCTTGGTGTACGATAATCAGTATCTAACAGCAGAGAATATAATCAGATTTTTGAATTTTAGAACCTTTCATACTCCTTAACATTAATTCATCGCGGTACTGCCAAACTTTAAAGATTTTTTCTCTACCATCGAAAAAAGTTTCTACATCTATTTCATAGAAATCATTTACCTTTTTCAGTTTTAAACCCATCAGATTTAAGAGTTGGCTAAGTATCTTTATCGGTGAAATAATGCCCTTTCCCTTGATGAAATCAATGCCTAGTAATCTTTTTATGTGTTTACTATGCTGTAAGACGATATCCTTGAGCAACAGTAAATCAGCATCATGTTCTGTAAATTTTCTTTCTGGTTCTAAAAATTCTGGCATTCCTAACCCCTTCATAGCTTCAACTTTACAGGTATAAGTCTTTAAATCTGGCAGAAAAACTTTACCATCACCCCAGAATAATTGCTGATGCCATTCTTGCTGATCTCTAACATGAAAATACTCGCTGTCATGGGTAAGATAATAGTGGAGGAGTAATTGGTAATAATACCCTTTATCGTCCCGCAACTTTAACAAAGGAGTAACTGCAATGCCATATTTTTGTCTCAGGGTATATTTGTCAATTTGGTGACGTTCTAATTCTGAAAGAGAAGGTTTATTTAATAGTTTTTCATACTCTAGATAATTAATGTCTCGCGCTGTGGTTACAGCGGTAGCAGCTAATAATTGATGCCGCTGCTTAATTTCTCTAATTTCGCATTTGATATCTTTAGCTTTTTGACGCTTTTGTGCCCAATCTCTTTGCACTTTAACGATTTCTAAAACTAGTCTTTTGCGGGTTTCTATGTCCTGGGAATCTGTGGACAAAAATGCCAGGCGTAAATCTCTGACAATGTTATTATGTACAGCATTACTTCGTAACCAAACTTGATGTCCATCTGCTATTAAACCATCTTGCATTGATTGGCGATATAGACGAATGGAAGCATTGACCCTAGCGGATAACTTTGACCAAGTACGCAAATGCATTGGGTCATACACTAATGGCAAATCTATATTGATTTTATGTAACGGACTGAGTAAGGCTAAGTTTTCTTGTTGATTTTCTTGATACCAATCAGATAGTAGTCGATAATTTGTACTACCACTACCAATTAAGCCTATGCCTCGCTTGGCACACCAAACGATTCGTGGTACATTATCTCGTACTCTTGCTAATGCTTGTCGTGCTTCTGCGTCAGGAATTACCCCTTGAAAAATACCATAAACTCGGTCGAAGTGTTGAACATCAATACTGATTCCTGTACCAAGGCTGGGAGTAACGAAAATGGCATCATATTCAGGAATTTTTTGATTAATATTGCCTACAAAGTCAACTGCTGCATGGCCAGGTGTGCTGGTCGTGCGACTACTGATTACTAGGGATTTAGGGAATTGCTGTCTTAATTTCTCTAATCTTTCTTTCAGGTAGCCTTCTATTGTTTCACAACTATAACGCCCAGAGCGACTATCAGTTGTAACGTAACATTTACGCCCTGCTATTAAATCCAATTCTAGTTGGTGAATTAATGGTGTGGGGTTAGGAGAGTCATAAAAAGTTACATCCCAGCCGCCCTGGGGTTTCCATTTATTCACTAGTACCCAAGGGGTTAATTTAATTCCTGATAGTCCTTGCAAATATTCTAATGATACATCTGATAAGTCAGCATCTTGGGCAATGACTAACCCTTCTGTGGTTAAAACTGTAGAAATTAGCTGTTGGAATAATTTTAAAATCTTTACTCGTCTATGTTTACAAGTATTACTGTTGAGGAGATGCCACAAAGACTGTTCTACTTCATCTAAAATTAATATTGCTCCTCCCCATTCTTGGGGGTTGAGTTTCCAAATTGAATCAACACATAAACCGCAGGATTTAGGTTTTTTCCAGGACTGGCTGACCAGGGGTAAATTTTGATCTGATCCCATAACAAAGTCGCTATCATTATAGCCCCATTCAATACCAATTTTTTCACACAAAAAGCGACCTAGTTGAATTCTGTGAGTAATTAATAATATGGGTCGATTTGAAGTTTTAGCTTGATTAACAATGGCTTGCAGTGCTGTGGTTTTTCCTGTTCCTTTGGCTGATTTTAGTCCCACTAATCCAGATGTGGGATAAGATACTTTTTCTAAGTAAGGACAGTTGAGTGTGACTGTAGCCGGAATGGTTAGATGAGTATGGGGTTTCTTTTGGGCTAAATAAATTTCTAAATCAGTGCTTTGGCGATATACTTTCTCGAAAGCACTTGCACCTTTAGCAACAATTAGATCATCAACACCTTTTTCTTTTCCTGGTAGTTCGATAACTTTGACAGGACATTTTTTCTCTTGGAGTAAACAACCCAGTTGGGAGATGGCGTTATTAATAGCAGCAAGTTTTCTCGGTTGAGTTTCAAAATCAAAACAAATATAAAAGCAGCGCTTTGTCATCGCAAATGCTGCTAAGTCGGGAATCAGCTGACGAGTCGTGACTTTACCAAAGATATCTTTGACAACCCGATAACCGCTGGTAATTCCCGGAATGGCGATCGCAGGGTATCCTTGTGTTAATAATGCTGCTGCTTTTTTCGCACCTTCGCAGATGATTACAGGTAAGTTTTGTGTCCTGACCCATTGCCAAAACCCTTGAGCTGCCCCATCAGCATCAACATTGACACTGCTAGGTATGGCTATATTATACCGTTGAGAGACTTCCTGCCAAATTTTTAATGTTACCCGCAGACAAAATACCCGTGTTGGTGTGCTGGGTGGATGTTCGTACTTGATGGATTTGCCATTCTGATTCATTCGGGGTTGGTTGGGTTTAAAACATCCCCATTCCATTGGTTCCCAATTATTCAGAGGATCTACACCAGAACACCACCAACCGCCAGCGGTAACGTGATTATATCGATGTAACCAATTATTCTTAACTCTACCAGTGTTTGTGCGGGGAATATCCTCAGAAATTAGCAGATAATCATAAGGTGATGCGTCCTGGAGAGATTTAAAATTTAGTTTTACTATATGTAAATCTATACTACTGTTCTTGACTAATTCCTCAAGGTGTTGGGTGTCTAAATATTGCAGATGCATGGGAAGAACCTTGAACGGAATACGATGGATTTAAAACTTACCATGTATTTGCCGGTTTTTTATGGGAGAAATCACGTTGTTTATATGGTACTTTTTTACTTCGTTTTAAAGAATACATCGGTTAGTTATCAAGTTCCTGATTCTGTGAGACTATGTTGCTGAAGTAATAAGCTTGTATTGTAAGATTTGCTGGTGATTAATTTTAATTTTTCAGTAAATTTCCGTTTTTTTAAAACCCTCAGGGTAGGTTTAGCGATTGCCTTTGGCACTAGGCTATGGCTACGCCACGGAAGCTATTACGCAATCGCTTTAAGTTTTGTTATTCCTGCATAGTAGTAACTTTGTATTCCCCGGCCTTTTCCTGCTGGTCTGGTATGGGTGTAGTTTCTGGAACTACTGATGGCACGGCGGGAGTTGATTCATCTGTTGGCGTTACCTCTGGCTGTTCTGCTGCTGGAGGCTCAGATTTTGGGTTTTCTGGTTCTTCAAGCGGCGCGGGGACTATCTCAGGTTGTGTTTCTGATGCAGGTGGCTCAATAATCTCTGGTAGTGTCGGGGGTAAGCTGGGTGACGGTTCGACAAGTTCCTGAGATTGTGGTGTTTCTGGTGGTTCTGCTTTTTCTGGTTCTACAGGTTCTTGTGATTCGGTTGTAGGTGTTTCTGGAAGTTGAGTTTGAGGAATGGGCTGTGGTGAGGGTATTTTGTCAATAGCAGGAGTAGGTATAGGTTCAGTGGCTGGTGTTTTAGCTGTGTAATTGGGGTCTACAATGCTCCGCGCCTCATCTGCTGACAATTCTCCTGTGACAATTCTCGAAAGTGTGTCTTTACCCTTGGGCTGGTAATTAATGAGTCTGGCTGTGGTATTAAAGGCATTTTTGAGAGGATTTCCTTGATTATCTAGAAATTCTAGTTTTACCCAGTTTTTACCAGGTTTGAAGCCTTTGAGGTAAATAGGTTGCCAGCGATCCAAAATGAAGCTTTCATTGTTAATTGTGCAACGGATGCGCCAATCGCTGATGGTATTGTTAGGGTTTTCCTCGGCCACAAGGTGCAGAGGAGCGTTCGTTAAGTAAAAGTCCAGTAAAATCGGTTCTGCTCCGTAAGTGCCTTGAGGACGGCTGTAGGTGAGGACGGGCAGAGTAGGATCAGGATTATTGTTGTCAGTTTTGGTGAAAATATGAAATGTGGTCTGGGCATAAGCACCTTCATTTTTAAAGCTTTCGTGCCAAGGCCGAGAAGCAAAGACGCGCAGGGTATGTGTACCTGGAGAGAGGTCTGCTAAAATTAGAGGTTGATTCGGGTCGTAAATGGGTATGTAAGGTTGATTATCCACAATTACATGTAGATGGGGACCTAGTTCTAATTGGGAATCTTTAAATATGGGTATGTCCTGGGTCTGAAAGCTGACTGTGAGTGTATTGTCTTGAATAACTTCGTCAGGTTGAGGAGTCAGTATTTTGACTTGGGGTCGATAATTTTCTAAGCTCGGGCGTAGTTCTTGGATAACCTGTGGTGGCGACACCTCGGAAAATTGTCGAGAAATCTGAGCAATTTTCTGGGGTGTATTTATTTGGCTCACAGGTACTTCTTGGCTACGGACTTTTTCAGTACAGCTAGTTAAACTGAACACCAATACTAATGTAATCAGCCACTTAAAAATAGTAAATCTCAGGGAGGATATTTGATAGAAAACCTTTGTTGGCAATGATTTCATGCATTTGATCCTAGTGGTGGTCGTCAGTAAGTGACTATGTTATTTTGGCTTAAATTGTGCATCGGATACCATAGCCCAAAAGATGATATTTTTACGGCACCAACTCATGTTTTCCGGAAACCTTCTCAGATAACTGGAAAATGGTTAGTATTTTTATATTTTTACTGTAGCAATTGAAACATAAAACAATATAATATCAACTCGTATTACCACATGAATTGAGTTAAACCATAAATTTTAGTAATTGTTACTCTTTGTAAATAAAATGGACAATCCCTTGACTTTTCGCGCAAAACTATGAAGATACAAAGCTTATAAGACAATTGTTTGAGGGAGTTTGAATTATTGTTAAAATGTGTTTAACAATGCACCAGTAATGACTCTATAATTCAACAGAAACAAACTTCCACATAGAGTCTTCATCACTGCTCCAGGAATGTCTGTAGTTTGCGACTAGGTTAACTTTGTGGTAATTATGATTCCTCATTCCTTATCAAGAGAGGAGGTCGAATGACGATTAGTCCTCCGGAGCGAGAGGAAAAAAAGGCAAGAGTCATAGTCGATAAAGATCCGGTTCCTACCTCATTTGAAAAATGGGCAAAGCCAGGACACTTCGACAGATCCTTAGCCAAAGGACCCAAAACCACCACATGGATTTGGAACCTTCACGCCCTCGCCCATGACTTTGATACACATACAAGCGATCTAGAAGACATTTCCCGCAAGATATTCGCAGCCCACTTCGGCCATCTAGCCGTAGTAGCGATTTGGTTAAGCGGGATGTTATTCCACGGCGCTAAATTCTCGAATTACGAAGCTTGGTTAAGCGATCCATTAAATGTGAGTCCTAGCGCTCAAGTCGTTTGGCCAATTGTGGGACAAGACATTTTAAATGGTGATGTGGGCGGCGGATTCCGCGGTATTCAAATCACCTCAGGCTTGTTCCAAGTATGGCGCGGCTGGGGTATTACCAGCTCATTCCAGCTTTATGTAACAGCTATTGGCGGTTTGGTACTAGCAGGCTTGTTCTTATTTGCTGGTTGGTTCCATTACCACAAGCGTGCTCCCAAACTGGAATGGTTCCAGAATGTAGAGTCAATGCTGAATCATCACTTGGCTGTATTGCTAGGTTGTGGTTCCTTGGGATGGACAGGACACTTAATACACGTGTCAGCACCAGTAAACAAACTCTTGGATGCAGGTGTCGCTGCTAAAGATATACCCTTGCCCCATGAGTTCATTCTGAACAAAGACCTGTTGATAGATTTGTATCCCAGCTTTGCTAATGGGTTAACACCATTCTTCACCTTGAACTGGGGTGAGTATGCTGACTTCCTGACGTTCAAGGGCGGTCTAAACCCAGTTACAGGCGGCTTGTGGATGACAGACATTGCCCATCACCATTTGGCGATCGCAGTTCTGTTCATTATTGCTGGTCATATGTACCGTACCAACTGGGGTATAGGACACAGCATCAAAGAAATCCTGGAAAACCATAAAGGTCCATTCACAGGTGAAGGCCATAAAGGTCTGTACGAAAATCTGACCACATCTTGGCACGCTCAGTTAGCAACTAACCTTGCTTTCTTGGGTTCACTGACCATCATCATTGCTCACCACATGTACGCAATGCCCCCGTATCCGTACTTGGCAACGGACTACGCTACGCAGTTGTGTATATTTACCCACCATATGTGGATAGGTGGCTTCCTGATCGTCGGTGGTGCCGCTCACGCTGCTATTTTCATGGTGCGTGATTACGATCCCGTTGTGAACCAAAACAACGTGTTAGATCGGGTGATTCGTCACCGGGATGCTATTATCTCTCACCTGAACTGGGTGTGTATTTTCCTAGGCTTCCACAGCTTTGGACTGTACATCCACAACGATACAATGCGTGCCTTGGGTCGTCCTCAAGACATGTTCTCCGACTCGGCAATTCAGTTACAGCCAGTATTTGCTCAGTGGGTGCAAAACCTGCACACATTGGCCCCTGGTGGTACTGCTCCTAATGCCTTAGAACCAGTTAGCTATGCCTTTGGCGGCGGTATTCTGGCGGTAGGCGGTAAAGTGGCAATGATGCCCATTGCTTTGGGTACAGCGGACTTTTTAGTTCACCACATCCACGCCTTCACCATTCACGTCACCGTCCTGATTCTGCTCAAGGGTGTACTGTTTGCCCGTAGTTCTCGTCTGATTCCAGATAAGGCTAACTTGGGCTTCCGCTTCCCTTGCGACGGTCCAGGTCGTGGCGGTACCTGTCAAGTATCTGGTTGGGACCACGTGTTCCTCGGATTATTCTGGATGTATAACTCCCTATCGATTGTGATCTTCCACTTCAGCTGGAAAATGCAATCAGATGTCTGGGGTACAGTAGATGCAGCAGGTAATGTGTCTCACATTACTGGTGGTAACTTTGCCCAAAGTGCTATCACCATTAATGGCTGGCTACGTGATTTCTTGTGGGCACAAGCAACACAAGTAATCAACTCCTACGGCAGTGCTTTATCTGCTTATGGTCTACTATTCTTAGGCGCTCACTTTGTCTGGGCATTCAGCTTAATGTTCCTGTTCAGTGGTCGCGGCTACTGGCAAGAACTAATTGAGTCCATTGTTTGGGCACATAATAAACTGAAAGTAGCACCAGCAATTCAGCCTCGCGCCCTGAGCATCATTCAGGGTCGGGCTGTAGGTGTAGCTCACTACCTCTTAGGAGGAATTGTGACAACCTGGGCATTCTTCCACGCACACATCCTTTCAGTAGGGTAGTAATTCACTTAATGAGTGCTGGGGGCTGAGTGCTGGGGGCTGAGTAGTTAATTCAAGCTCAAAACCTAGTACTCAAAACTCAGAACTCTAAAAGCTGACACCTGATGGCTAAAGGTCAGAGGATTTATCAAACCTATGGCAACGAAATTTCCAAAATTTAGCCAGGATCTCGCACAGGACCCGACTACGCGTCGGATATGGTATGCGATCGCCACTGGAAACGACTTTGAAAGCCACGATGGCATGACGGAAGAAAATCTTTACCAAAAGATTTTCGCCACTCACTTCGGTCACTTGGCAATCATCTTTCTATGGGCTTCCAGCCTCCTGTTCCACGTAGCCTGGCAAGGTAACTTTGAACAGTGGATTAAAGATCCCCTTCATGTCCGTCCCATCGCCCATGCGATTTGGGACCCCCACTTTGGTGAACCTGCCATTGAAGCATTTACCCAAGGTGGCGCTAGCAATCCAGTAAACATCGCTTACTCTGGTGTTTACCACTGGTGGTATACCATCGGTATGCGGACGAACAGCGAACTGTACACCGGTTCCGTGTTCCTCCTCTTGTTGGCAGCATTATTCTTATTTGCTGGTTGGTTGCACTTACAACCCAAGTTCCGTCCTAGCCTGTCTTGGTTCAAGAGTGCTGAACCCCGTTTGAACCACCACTTAGCTGGTTTATTCGGCGTTAGCTCCTTGGCTTGGGCTGGTCACTTGATTCACGTTGCTATCCCCGAATCTCGCGGACAGCACGTAGGTTGGGATAACTTCTTAACCACCATGCCCCACCCAGCAGGTTTAACACCTTTCTTCACAGGTAACTGGGGTGTTTACGCTCAGAACCCTGACACTGCCAGCCATATTTTTGGTACATCTCAAGGTTCCGGTACAGCGATTCTGACTTTCTTGGGTGGCTTCCATCCTCAAACAGAATCCTTGTGGCTGACCGACATGGCTCACCACCACTTGGCGATCGCAGTTATCTTCATTGTTGCCGGTCATATGTACCGCACTAACTTTGGAATTGGTCACAGCATCAAAGAAATGCTCAATTCCAAATCCGGTTTAATCCCCGGTAGCAAGAGTGAAGGTCAATTCAACCTGCCTCACCAAGGTCTGTACGACACCATCAACAACTCACTGCACTTCCAGCTGTCCTTAGCTTTGGCAGCACTAGGAACCATCACTTCCTTGGTAGCGCAGCATATGTACTCCCTGCCTCCTTACGCTTTCATTGCTAAGGACTACACAACACAGGCAGCACTGTACACCCACCACCAGTATATTGCTGGCTTCTTGATGGTTGGTGCTTTCGCCCACGCCGCCATCTTCTGGGTACGTGACTACGACCCCGAACAAAACAAGGGCAACGTACTCGACCGGATTTTACAGCACAAAGAAGCGATTATCTCTCACCTCAGCTGGGTATCGCTATTCTTAGGCTTCCACACCCTCGGTCTGTATGTACACAACGACGTAGTAGTTGCTTTCGGTACTCCTGAAAAGCAAATCTTGATTGAGCCTGTGTTCGCCCAGTTCATTCAAGCTGCTCACGGTAAAGTACTGTATGGTTTAGATACTCTGTTATCTAACCCCGACAGCATCGCCTACACAGCTTATCCTAACAACGGCAACGTTTGGTTAGGCGGCTGGTTGGATGCCATCAACTCCGGCACTAACTCCCTATTCCTAACAATTGGCCCTGGCGACTTCTTGGTACACCACGCTTTCGCTTTGGCTATTCACACCACCACCCTAGTACTTGTTAAAGGTGCTTTGGATGCTCGTGGTTCTAAGCTGATGCCCGATAAAAAGGACTTCGGCTATGCCTTCCCTTGCGACGGTCCAGGCCGTGGCGGTACTTGCGACATCTCCGCTTGGGACTCCTTCTACCTAGCTATGTTCTGGATGTTAAATACCATTGGTTGGGTAACCTTCTACTGGCACTGGAAACATCTAGGTATTTGGCAAGGTAACGTTGCTCAGTTCAACGAAAACTCCACTTACTTAATGGGCTGGTTCCGTGACTACCTCTGGGCTAACTCCGCTCAGTTGATTAACGGATACAACCCCTACGGCGTGAATAACCTGTCTGTTTGGGCTTGGATGTTCCTGTTTGGTCACCTAGTTTGGGCAACCGGTTTCATGTTCCTCATCTCTTGGAGAGGTTACTGGCAAGAGTTGATTGAAACCCTTGTTTGGGCGCACGAGCGTACTCCTCTAGCTAACTTGGTTCGCTGGAAAGATAAGCCCGTTGCTCTCTCCATCGTTCAAGCTCGCTTGGTAGGTTTAGCTCACTTCACCGTTGGCTATGTTGTTACCTATGCAGCGTTCTTGATTGCCTCTACTGCTGGTAAGTTCGGTTAATTCCGCTACTAGTTTTATAGGTGAGTAATAAAAATCCCCTGCCGTCTGGTGGGGGATTTTTTGTAGAGCTTAATATCCTGCCAGGAGATGGAGATCCTACATCAGCGTATTCTTCAAAAGTTTGCTGCTGATACAACTAGATAAGGCAAAAGCGATCGCCATAAACATTGATAAACATTGATAGAAATATATATCCTAAAATTAAATTAGGTAAATCATCTGGAATATGGAAAAACTACAAACCTCATTTAAACAAAAAGAAATAGAGGAAACTTTCACCACACTTGTCAACCAGTGGCGTGAACAGAATCGGGGTGTATCATCAACCAATCAAATGTGTATGCACCTAGCCTATCAACAAATTATAGGAATGGGAGAGCCTGTAATACCGTTACTACTCAGAGAACTTGAAAAAAAATCTGGACGCTGGTTTTGGGCATTAAAATGTATTTCTAGACAAGATCCTGTACCTCCAGAGTACAGAGGAAAAACAAAATAAATGACTAGAGCATGGCTTGAGTGGGGAAAGCAAAGGGATTACATTTAGAAAGTGTAGAAAATATTCAGCATCAATACATTTATCTTATTTACAAACAAACCTAATTTATGAATAACTGGCAAGAACGCATTAGTATTAATCCTCAAGTGTGTCACGGTAAACCATGTATTAAAGACACACGTATCATGATATCAGTTATCCTTGATAACCTTGCTGATGGACTGACCTTTGAAGAAATAGTCAAAGATTATCCACCACTAACTTTAGAAGATGTCAAAGCGGCTATTGCTTATGCAGCACAACTAACTAGGGAAGAGGAACTGTTACCACTGCGATGACCAAAATGTTAGTGAAACTTGACGAGAACATGGCACAAAGTCACGTTGACTTTTTACACAAATCTGGTTATAGTGCTGACCGAGTTACAGATGAAGGATTATCTGGTGCAAAAGATGAAGTTGTTTGGCAACAAGTCTGTGCTGAGGAAAGATTTTTCATTACCCTTGATTTAGACTTTTCTGATGTTCGCCGTTTTCCACCAGGTACGCATCCTGGTATTTTATTATTGCGATCGCGTAATCGTAGCCGTCAAGCTGTCCTAGAAATTTTAACTCGCGTAGTCAATGAACAATCTTTAGTAGCTTTGAAGGGTTGTCTTGTGGTTGCAGATGAAATCCAGACAAGAATCCGTCGTCCGCTTCCAGAAACATAACATAAGTTTTTCAGCCACTAATTTAAAAATCCATTAACTCTCTAGATTCATAGAGACTTGTGTCAACTTTTCTAGCAACTTGTAAACTCCTGTACCAATTTTATTTTCTGGATAATCTGGATCATTGGGGTTACATTCACCAAGTATTTTTGCTCTGGTAATTGCTTCTGGGATATATTGCATTAGTTGTGCATAACATGGTTGCTTCTGAGCTTGGTGAATCCTATTCCATAATTTCTTACACATTCCTGGTCTTTTTTTAATATATTCTTTTTGAATTTCTTCTTTCAGGCTAGTATCTTTTGACTCTGCTGGAATAGCATCTAGTAAAGTTATTTCTAAATCAAAAAAGTGTAGTATTAACCAAATTTCAAAGCAGGGATTACTAATACATAACTTATATATAGGATTCTCACAACATTTTTGAGCCAATTCAGAAATAGTTAGTTTACGATTATCGTAGTCGTCAGTGTCTATTATCATCCATAATTCATCATATTCTTGAAGGTCGTAATTTTCCTTTAATTCTTCATAGAATTTAAGTAATGTTTTATATACATATTGAGGATCTGAGTTTCCAGCTTCTTGTTCTTTTCTATCTATAAACTCGACATGAATATTACTGAGACGAAAATCTTCTTCATATTTTATTGTTAAGGCATTAAAATATTGATATTCAGTTTTATCACCTTCCGCAGCTATTATATATAATTTCCATTTTTTATCTTCACCACATTTACTAGCAATATAACTGGATCTACCTTGATAATCTGTATTCCTTTCTCTTCCCATTTTATTACTCGTGACTCCATCCCAATGTTTTTAAGTCTTTAATAAAAGGTATTGCTCCAAATCTTCCATTAAGATATCCAGCAGCTAAATCGAGATTGTCAACGTCTGTATTAGCTAAAGAATAAAGTACAGATTGTCCATGCTTATCTTTTTCTACAAACCAAATCTCATCTTTTCTAAAAATATCTTTTATGTCTAGTAAATAAACTTCATGCGTCGTAGCAATTAACTGACTATTTAAACTTGTATTTTCAGGATTATTCAGAAAATAATTAAAAAGTTTCTTCATCAGTAAAGAATGTAGACTCCTTTCAATTTCATCTATTACATAAACAGCATTTCCCCGTGCTAAGTGCATTAGCATAGGGAATAAATCAATTAATCTTTGCGTTCCATCTGACTCTTCGGATATTTCAAATTCTACTTCCCTATTTTCTTTGTCAAACCTAACTGGTGATAAATTGAGAACTGTTAATTTGTCGGTTTCGTCTTTTGCTTTAGAGATAATACATTGTAATATAGGTATAAATATTGCATTATTTTCACCTTCTTCATAAGGAAACTCTTTCTTAATTTCATCTTTAATTTCTGAGGGTATTTCTTTATAGTGATCTAAATCAGTTGTTTTAGTAATAATCTTTTTAATTCCTAAATCTAAGGATTCTAAAAAGTTACTCAGAGAATCTTGTACTGTAAAAAAAGGTAGTGTAGGCCTAGAATTAGGAAAAACAATTTTTAAAACATCACTAAACCATTCAAATATATGTTTTAACTCTTTAATTTTTCTTTCTTGTGAATTAGTCAAAAACAGTAAGTTTTCTCTTGTACTCGTGGCTTCATAACGAATTCTATTTTTTTCATCTTCCGAAATATTCAAGAAAAATTCGTGTTTAAAATTATGAAAATTAATATCTTCCCCTTTTCTTTCATAAATTGGTGTTTCCATATTTACACCAATTTCAAATAACCATTCTTCATGAATTTTGTGTTTATCAACTAAAAAGCCATAAGCATACTGTTTATCATGAGTTTTAAACTCAAATTCAAATCTAGATGGTTTTGTATAACAGGATTTATCAAGTTTAAAATTATTAATATTGATATTTGTATTTTTTTCTACACCCTCAACAATAAAATTTCTAGCAAATTTCATAGCCTTAATTAAGTTAGATTTGCCAGAAGCATTAGCACCATAAATTATAGATGTTCTGAGTAATTTGATGGACTCCTGAGACTCACCTACAACTACATGATGACTATGATGGGTATCATCTGAAGCAATCATGTTAAAGTCTATCCTTTGGTTAAAGGATAAGAAGTTTTCTACTGTAAATCTGATTAACATAATTATTGAAGTATATAGTCAATTCCTTTTATAATACTTATAAAAAACTTCTAAAATTTAATGTTTTTATCAATGTTACTTCTTATTGTGGAGCAGGCATCTTAACTGGAATTGATATTAGGCGGGCAAGATGCCCACCCTACTGTTATTGAAAATGGTGTAAGATATCAGGGTTATTCTGGCATTAAAAACTTGGCGACAGTTTGCACATCCTTATCACCACGTCCAGAACAATTAAGGACAATTCGCGGACTACCACTCAGTTGAGGACAGAGGGTTTCCAAATAGGCGATCGCATGGGCGGTTTCCAAAGCGGGTATAATGCCCTCCAAGCGAGATAGACGCTGGAAAGCTGCCAAAGCCTCCCCATCGGTGACGCTGTAATATTCCGCTCGTCCCATATCCTTCAAATAACTATGTTCAGGTCCCACCCCCGGATAATCTAAACCTGCACTAATAGAGTGGGCCTCAATAATTTGTCCCTCTTCATCTTGCAACAGATAGCTCATTGCCCCGTGCAGTACACCAATCTGTCCTTTTGTCAAGGTAGCAGCGTGTTTTTGTGTATTCACACCTTCGCCGGCGGCTTCTACGCCAATTAAGCGAATAGAAGGCTCATTGACAAACTCGTGAAATAATCCCATAGCGTTGGAACCACCACCCACACAAGCAATGAGAATCTCTGGTAAACCCCCCCACTTTTCCACAGCTTGGGCGCGGGTTTCTTGACCAATCACAGCGTGAAAATCCCGAACCATCATCGGGTAAGGATGGGGTCCAGCTACCGAGCCTAAAATATAATGGGTTGTTTCCACATTGGTCACCCAATCGCGGATAGCCTCAGAAGTCGCATCCTTGAGGGTTCCCGTTCCCGCTTCCACCGGACGCACTTGGGCCCCCATCAAGCGCATTCTAAACACATTCAAGGCTTGGCGTTCCATATCATGAACGCCCATGTAAATCACACATTCCAGGCCAAACCGAGCGCAAACTGTAGCTGTAGCTACCCCATGCTGTCCTGCGCCGGTTTCCGCAATAATTCTTTGCTTACCCATGCGCTTGGCTAACAATACTTGACCCAGAGCATTATTAATTTTATGAGCGCCAGTGTGATTTAAATCTTCACGTTTTAAGTAAATTTGTGGACCTGTACCATCTGGGCGGGCATAATGAGCCGTGAGGCGTTCCGCAAAATACAACGGTGTAGCGCGTCCCACATAGTCTTTTAATAAATGTTGTAATTCCTCTTGAAAACTGGGGTGATGGCGGTATTGCTGATAAGCTAATTCTAATTCAGCTAAGGCCGGCATCAGTGTTTCCGGGACGTACTTACCGCCAAAGCGTCCAAAGCGTCCTTGGATATCGGGAACCTGAGCATTAAATTGGGAATTTGGAGAGAGGGGTGTGGTAGTCACGGAAAATTTTAGATCACAGGATGAATGTAATTATTTTAAAACGATTTCCCAATTCTCAGTCGTCTAGATCCTCGGAATCTTTTACCTACTGCTGGGAGGAAACTAGAAAAATGCAGTTGTGCGGTTAGCTTTCATCCCTTGGCGAAAGTTACCATAGTGATAGGGTAGCCAGAGTCAGAAAAGGTAACTGCGCTACTGTATATTAGCCAGATGAGATTTTTTTTCTGAATCACAAAATTTATGTCCTCTTCTAAATCTTCTGACAATCGCTTTGTCTACCGTGAATTTGGTGATGATCACTCTGCTGCTACACAAAGGGCGATTCCGGAATTACCACCCCAGCAACAAAACCTGAAGATACAGGCTTCCCGCAAGGGACGCAAGGGGAAAACTGTGACAGTGATTACTGGTTTTCAAACCAAACCCGAAGTTTTAGCTGGTTTAGTTAAGCAGTTGAAAACTCAATGCGGTACAGGTGGGACTGTCAAGGATAATGAAATTGAAATTCAGGGCGACCATAAACAGAAGATTTTAGAGATTATGACTACATTAGGTTACAAAGCCAAAATTAGCGGCGGCTGATGGGTGTGGTTTATTTTGTACATAGTGTTTAAATTACAAAGCAGGTGCTTCTAATCTGCTCAGGAGGTTATCATGGATTTAATTCGGATTTTGTGTGCTATTTTTCTTCCGCCTCTGGGAGTGTTTTTACAGGTGGGGTTTGGTCTACAATAATTTAATGAATTTATAGTCATTTATGTACATTTGTAGTATAATATTATTATGAATGTACGATTATTAAATGAATGAAACTATCTGATTATGCAAAAAAGGTAGGGATAAGTTATAGAACTGCGTGGCGTTGGTACAAATCCGGCGTAATCACAGGTTATCAACAACCTACAGGAACCATAATTATTAATCTACCTGAAACCAACCAAAACCCTAACAAAGTTGTAGCTATCTACTGCCGTGTTTCTGATAATGGTTCAAAAGACAACTTAGAAAGACAAGCTGAAA
>NZ_JANQDF010000045.1:0-60238 GCF_029891675.1 Anabaenopsis tanganyikae CS-531 | reverse complement strand
ACCAACGCCACGCAGTTCTATAACTTATCCCTACCTTTTTTGCATAATCAGATAGTTTCATTCATTTAATGATCGTACATTCATAATATTATACTACAAATGTACATAAATGACTATAAATTCATTAAATTATTGTAGACCACCCGGTTACCTGTATTTAAGAGGTAACTAGACTTTCTGTTTTCCCCCTTGATCTGGGGAGATTAAGGGGGTAAAACAGGAAATGGGTGGTTTCATAGCCAGATTTCTATCCTATCTGATATACATTGGGAAGGAAAGATATTTTGTAAATATTTATGACAATAGCGCTACTCAATAATCGCTATCAAGTTATTCAAGTTTTGGGTGCTGGTGGATTTGGAGAAACTTCCTTAGCTGAAGATACCCATATGCCTTCTCGTCGTCGCTGTGTAATTAAGCAACTCAAACCCATAGTCAATAATCCCTACAATCATAAAATGATTACACAAAGGTTTGAGAGGGAAGCAGCAACTTTAGAAGTCCTAGGGAGGGGTAGCGACCAAATACCGGAACTATATGCTTACTTTAGTGAGCATGGAGAATTTTACTTGGTGCAAGAATGGATTCAGGGACAAACTTTGATTGACATTGTGGAAACTCAGGGTTGTCAAACTGAAAGCAATGTGCGGGAAATTCTTTTGAGTTTGCTATCGATACTAATTTATGTTCACAGTCAAGGTATTATTCACCGGGATATCAAGCCAGATAATATTATCCTGCGTTCGAGGGATAACAAGCCAGTTTTAATTGATTTTGGAGCAGTTAAAGAAACCGTCCGTTCTGTGGCCAGTTCTCCCCATCCAGGGAGTCGTTCCATGGTAATTGGTACCCCTGGATATATGCCCACTGAACAAGCTATAGGACGACCTGTTTACGCCAGTGATATCTACAGCCTAGGCTTGACCGCGGTTTATTTATTGACTGGGAAACACCCCTCAGAATTAGCAACACACCCGCAAACTGGGGAAATTCTCTGGGTGGATTTAGCCCCCAACGTCTCGCCACATTTAGCACAGGTAATTAATCAGTCAATTCAGCCCCATGTGAGCGATCGCTATAGCACCGCTAGTAAAATGCTCTATGCTTTAAAATCTGCTCGTGATACCGCCCAACAGTCTTCTATGACTACCGCCACAGTACATATTAGTCCTAAAAAAATATTATCAACTCACCAAACCCAGGCAATATCTTCTTTGCCAACTATTCCTACCAGCATCTGGCAAAAACCTGTTTTAATTATTGCTAGTTTATTGTTGGGTAGCGTCATAGGTGGGGTGGCAATTTCTAGCCTTACCCGTGAACAACAACCTCAAGTATCTCTGACGACATCATCACCACCCAGACCATTTTCCGAATCAACTGACATCAATCCGACTTCTTTACCAAACTCCTTACCTAAGGAACCTGCTGACACAGCATCTACTCTGCAACCTCCTGTAGAGCCGGTAGTACCTGTACAATCACAGCCCCAAGTAACTGCCAGATTTAAACTCACTCCAGAAACCCCACCACCACCCCCACAGCAAAACCAAGATGGGGCTCCTAGCAACAGCAAAATTTCCAGAGTACCAGCATTTCCTACAGGAACTTCTCAACAGACTGTTAAAGCAGTTTTAGGTCAGCCCAGTAGAAATTCCAGAGGGTTATGGAATACTCGAGCCTTTGTTTATCGGTTAGAAGATAATGTTGATCTTGGTTATTTATTTGACCAGAAAACCGGAGTCTTGCGCCAAACTGAAGCAACTTTTCCCCAATCTATCAACTCAGAAGTAATGCAAAAAACATTACAGGGAATGCTCAATGGTAATGCCAATAGTGATATCAAGCAAGGACTGCAAAAAGTACGCGATCGACAAACTCAGCGATATTCTTTTAAGGTTGGGGAATTAAAAGGTGTAATTGAACGCAACCAGCAGGATAGGATTTACATTGGTGTTTGGGATGCTGATTTGCATTAAAAAAAAAGCCTGCACAAGCAGGCTTTTTCTGAGAGTCCCTAAACTACAAGTTTTAGAAGACAGTCTTGATTACTTAACAGTTACCTTACCGCCGGCTTCTTCGATGCGCTTCTTAGCATCTTCAGCCGCATCCTTAGCAATGCCTTCTTTGACGGCTTTGGGTGCTGATTCCACCAGATCTTTTGCTTCTTTGAGACCTAAACCAGTCAATTCGCGGACAATCTTGAGTACAGCAATCTTCTTGTCAGCAGGAACGGAATCTAGTACCACATCAAACTCGGTTTTTTCTTCCACTGGTTCAGCAGCAACAGCAGCACCAGGAGCCATCATCATCATCCCGCCAGCAGGTGCAGCAGCACTCACGCCGAAGGCTTCTTCAATTTGCTTAACTAACTCAGATGCTTCCAGCAGAGTTAGAGTTTTCAATTGTTCGAGAATTTGATCAGTTGTAGCAGACATTGATATAACTCCTGTAATCTAAATTGTGTTTTTGCCTAGTGAATGAAGGCAAAATTTGGTGTAATGCAGCTTACGCCACGCTCCGCTATGGACGAATTTTATTCAGCCGCACTTTCAGCGCTGTCACCTTGGTCTTTGTCAGCCACAGCTTGCAACGCACGAGCCAAAGAACTGGGAACTTCGTTGATACCCACAGCCAGTTTGGTAGCCAATCCGTTGATAGCTCCGGCAATTTGTGCCATGAGTTGCTCCTTGGATGGCAAGTCTCCTAAAGCCTTGACATCAGCTTCCTTGAGCAGGCGACCTTCCATAACCCCGCCACGAAGTTCTGTCTTCTTGGTGGCTTTCTGAAAGTCTTGATAAGCCTTAATTGCGGATGAAAAATCTTCTTTAACCAACAAAAAGGCAGAAGAACCTTGAAGCAATCCCGAAAGTGGTTGCCAATTCTCGTCACCCTCAATGGCAATGCCCATAAAGGTGTTTTTTGTTACCTTACAAACAGCGCCACTTGGACGTAAGCGCCGCCTTAGGTCGGTAATCTGAGCAACTGTTAACCCCTGGTAATCAATTACCAGTGCCAAAGTTGACTCACTCAAAGTTTCTTTGAGATCAGCTACTATCTCTTTTTTATTTTCTAGCGTTCTACCCATGCTTAGTTTTACCTCCAAGGGCAAAATCTTAATTTTCGACTAAGTAAAACTTGTTTAAATCTAGTTATGGAGACTAAACTCGGTTTTACCTCCTGCGGGTTTTTGTTCACAGGTGTGAATTCGAGAGCAGCCAATTCAAAAATGTTAATACCATTTCTTTGTGCGCCGAATTTCTTTGTTTCTTCCCGTCCGGGTATTTTTTGCTTTTACTATCAGCCAGTCAAAACAATTAACCCCAGCTATACTAGCCGGGGTTTGACAGGAAAACTCTTAATACCTCGATATCTACACCTTAATGGGTAGTAATTCGTGGTAATTAGAGCTTTAACCTCGGCAGGATATTTGAGCCAATGGCTCCTGCTGTCTCCGGCTTGGCTTATTTAGTTTTGGGAGGAGTACAGTCCTGACTCAGGTGGAGAAATGGATGATTTCAACTATCTTTTCTCTTCTCTAGTCTCTAATACCCTTTAAGCTACTTCAGCGACTTTTAAATCCCGTAGAGCATTGATATCGACTTTAATTGATGGCCCCATGGTGGAAGCTACATAAATTGTTCGCCAATAACGACCTTTAGCTCCCGAAGGACGGTTACGGTCGATAGTCTCTTGCAACGCCTTTAAGTTTACCAACAAATCTTCCGGCGAGAAAGACACCTTACCAAACATAACATGGACAATACCAGTTCGATCAGCTCGGAATTCTAATTTACCCGCTTTGAATTCTGCGATCGCACTTGCTAAGTCAAATGTTACCGTTCCCCCCTTAGGAGATGGCATCAAACCCCGCGGACCAAGTAACTTACCCAGTTTTGCCACCTGTGGCATCACATCTGGAGTAGCGATTAGTTTATCGAAATCCATCATACCTTGTTGAATTTCGTTAATCAGCTCATCAGAGCCGACTAGATCCGCACCAGCATTGCTAGCTTCTGCAACTTTTTCACCTCGAGTAATTACCGCCACCCGCACAGTTTG
Organism: Anabaenopsis tanganyikae CS-531; assembly: GCF_029891675.1. NCBI lineage: Bacteria > Bacillati > Cyanobacteriota > Cyanophyceae > Nostocales > Nodulariaceae > Anabaenopsis > Anabaenopsis tanganyikae. Next base: position 56,176 of record NZ_JANQDF010000045.1, on the reverse strand, counting down.
TCCAGTACCTTTGGGCAGTGTTACCGTTGTCCGCAGTTGTTGGTCTGTATACTTGGGGTCAATGCCCAGGCGGATATGCGCTTCTGCTGCTTCAGGAAACTTAGCTGTTGCCGTTTCTTTGAGCAGACTCAAAGCTTCTAATGGCGCATACTCCCTATCTTCTACTTTTTCTAGCAGCGCCTGCAAACGGCGCGATATTTTTTTTCCCATTTTTATCTCCTGGGGTAATTTGCGAGATTAAATCTCTCCCCCGATAAGTTTTTTTATTTACTCGGCGATGGTCACGCCCATATTCTTCGCAGTACCTGCCACAATCTTCATCGCCGCTTCTATATCATTGGCGTTGAGATCAGGCAATTTCGTTTGAGCAATTTCTTGCAGTTGAGCTTTTGTAATTGACCCAACTTTCTTTTTGTTGGGTTCATTAGAGCCTCTTTCAATTTTCGCTGCCTTGCGAATCAGTACTGATGCTGGTGGTGTTTTGAGTACAAATGTAAAACTCCGGTCTTCAAACACCGAAATTTCTACAGGAATTACCATTCCAGCTTGGTCTGCTGTTTTGGCATTGTACTCCTTGCAGAACATCATAATGTTCACACCGTGTTGACCCAATGCGGGACCCACTGGTGGTGCTGGGTTGGCTTTTCCAGCATTCAGGGCCAGTTTAATGACCGCTACTACTTTCTTCGCCATTTGTGTTTAGCTCTGTTTTTCTACCTGATTAAATTCCAATTCTACTGGTGTATCTCGCCCAAAAATCGAGAGCAGGGCTTTTAATTTGCTACGCTCCGGACTGACTTCAATCACCTCACCTTCAAAGTCTTTAAAAGGACCTGAAAGCACGACTATCTTATCACCAGTGACCATGTCAATTTTAACAATCGGCTCCTGTTCACTAGTTTGTTTGAAGATCCTTTCTACTTCTGATGCACCTAAAGGTACTGGTTTCACGTGACCGCGGCTTCTGCTACCGCCACGCTTTTGTTCTGCTCCCACGAAATTAATTACATGAGAGGTATTTCGTACCACCTGCCAAGTGTCATCTTCCATTACCATTCGCACTAGCACATAACCAGGAAAAACCTTTTCCTCTGTTTGCTGACGACTACCATCCTTGCGGATTTTTACCGCTGGCGTGTGGGGAATTTCCACTTGGATAATTTTGTCAGATACATCAAAAGTGTGGATACGTTGCTCCAAATTTGTCTTGACGCGTTTTTCACAGCCTGAGGCTACTTGTACTGCATACCAACGTGCTTCATTAAGCGCCGTTTCTGCTGTTTCCTCAGAATGTAAAGCTGAGTTATATGGTTCGTCTGTTGCAGAAGTCATCAGAATACCTGTTGTGCGACCCAACCGAACAATCCATCGACCAAGTATATCAAAGATGCAGATAGTGTGACCATTAAGAGTACACCTGCTGATTCGCTCACTAGTTGCTTTCGACTTGGCCAAACCACTTTTTCCAGTTCTTCCTTCGTACCCTGAAAGAAGTTGGCTAAACTGAAGCCATTGGTGTTTCCTGGCATTTCTGCCTCATTTTTTTTGGCCACTGTCGTTTTACCCCCGTTTTGTCAATATAAGGTACACCCTGCTCATTTTCATTCCATCTTACTGGAAGCAAAAAAGCTGTAAATAAAAAATAATTACACCCGAAATAACTAGATCCATCTGCCATTTTAGCAGGAATGCTGTTTTTCCGGGGTGTGTTTTTTTCCTTTCAAGCGCGCCCTGGAGGACTTGAACCCCCGACATCAGGTTTTGGAGACCTGCGTTCTACCAACTGAACTAAGAGCGCACAAAGTGGCTTGGATTCAGTCATTGCGCTGAACCTTTTTTAGTATAGCGCATTTTCTCCATTATGTCACCTTTTTTTTTGTCGGGGAAAATTAGCGGCGAATGCCGCTTGATTGTCGAATTTTCTGCCATACTTTAGCCGAAATCTACAAGGCACGGTCAAACCGTTGTTTGATTCTGGTAGCTTTGCCTACACGTTGACGTAAATAATAAAGTTTAGCACGGCGGACTTTACCTCGACGGATGATTTTAATGTTGTCGATGCGGGGAGAATGTAACAAAAATACCCGCTCTACACCAATACCTTGAAACACGCGGCGGACTGTAATAGTTTCGTTAATACCACCATTACGTTTAGCAATCACCACGCCTTCGTAGGGTTGTACGCGAAACTTTTGTCCTTCCTGAATCTTTACACCGACTTTTACAGTATCGCCCACATAGATGATGGGCAAATCCGACTTCAGTTGTTCCGCCTCAATGGAGCGGATAATTTCTTGAGCGTTCATAGTGTTTCTGCTTTAAAAACTCACAATCACTAATCATAAAGCGATCATCCTCTTTCAGTCTACTTATTTAGAGCAAAATCTTGATTAATTCAACATCAGAACTTTTTCTTCCGTCCGCCCATATGGATAAAAATTGGCTTTCCGTGCCGCCAATTGCATAAATCTTCGGCAATACTGTAAAAACAAGGAATTATCAGCAGAGTGAGTAATGTAGCCAAAGACAGACCAGAAAACACAACCACACCCAATGGTTGAAGAAATTCTGAACCTTCACCGATTCCCAGCGCCAAGGGAAACATCCCTAAAACCGTAGTAATAGTAGTCATTAATATTGGACGTAAGCGTTGAGGAGCAGCTTGTAAAATTGCTGTTTTCCTACCAACTTGATCTCTTTGGCGAATTTGGTTCGCTAGTTCTACCATGATGATGGCATTGTTAACAACAATACCCACCAATAATACCGCCCCGACTATGACAGTGGCACCAATGGCTGTATTGGTAATGTAAAGACCAAAAATGCCTCCAGCCAAAGCCAGAGGAATTGTTAACATAATTACCAGGGGGTCAATGAGTGAATTGTATTGCACTGCCATGACGACAAAAACGAGAAAACTAGCTAATCCACCTAATAGTTGCAGTGAGTTCTGTAGTTCCTGATTAGATGCAGCCGCAGAACTGGGTAAAATGCTCACACCGTCAGGTAAACTTATATCACCCAATATGCTATCTACCTGGGTAAAAGCATCACTGAGATTAGCGCCCTCAGTCAAATTACCGGCAATTATCACTACCTGACGCTGATTAATTCTCTGAATCTCCGCAGGAGCTTCGGCTTTAGTAATTGTAGCTATATCCATCAGTCGCACCTGACGGTTATTATTCACGAACAAAGGTAATCTTTCCAATTGAGACACCTCTTGGATGGATGCTTCATTTAACTGTACCCTCACATCCACTAAACGGTTACCGCGTTGGAGTCGGGTAGGAACACTACCGGAAATAGCCGTCTGAATTGTATCGCCAATCTTGATAGTGGTTAAGCCCAAGTTTGCAACTCTTTCCCAGTCAGGAAGAATTTGCAGTTCTGGTTGACGGTCATCGATTTCGGGACGAAATCTCACTAAAGTAGCTTGCTGTTCTAGAGCAGCTAGTACCTCTCCACCAGCTTGTTCGAGTTTCTGTGTATCGTTACCCTGAAGAATAACATCAATATCAGCACCACGTGCTGGAGAATTACTGAGAATTAAGCCCCGCACCTGACCAGGGGAAAGGCGGAGGCGAATTCCTACTAAGTTGATCTGGTTAATTTTTTGGGTAACTCTTTCTATGTAGGCTTCAGCATTACTACCCGCTTTGAGGGTAATAGTGCTAGTACCTCTGAGGGGATTAGCATTGACATTTGTGCCGAAAAGCGCACCACCAGCGGTAGAGAAGACATATTCAGTTTCCGGTTGCTGGAGGAGAATTTCATCCACCATAGCCATAACCTTGCGGTTGGTTTCTAGAGTCGTACCAGATGGAAACTGAGCATTTAATCTGACTTGTCCTGTACTAATGCGCGGGAGGATTTCTTGGGGAATTTGCGGAGCCATCCACAAACTAGCACCCCCAAAAACTACAATAGCGATCGCAACTGTTAAAAATCGCCAGCGCAATACTTCAGACAAAAATCGCCTATATGCATTTGTCGCTGCATAAAAGCGGCGGTTAAATGCTTGTAGTAACCAAAACTTACTCAACCCACTGGAAAATCGCCATGCCAAAGTCCGTGAAGTGAGCATAGGTATAATAGTTACCGCAATCAAAATGGAAGCCGCCACAGAAAAGCTGATAGTGAGAATTAACTCATTGAATAGTAGTGATATAAAGCCGCCAATGAGCAAAAACGGCATCACCGCCACTAAGTTTGTACTGGTAGAAGCAATTAAAGCCGACTCTACTTCCTGACTGCTGTGTTGAGCTTGTTGAATAAGTTCATGGGAATTCAGGCGGGTTTTACTATCCTTACCGGGAGTCATACCTGCACCCTGAGCAATATTCTCCAACATGACAATGGAGTTATCCACCACAATTCCCACCCCCAAAGCTAAACCACCCAAACTAAAAACGTTGAGGGATAACCCAAATATTCCCATTAAGATAATGGCGGCTAAACTAGCTAAAGGAATAGCAATGACAATAATAAAAGTTTGTCGCAGGGAACCCAAAAATAGCAAAACTGCGGTAGCAGCTAGCGCTGTACCCATCAACCCGGCCGTAACGACATTAGAAATGGAATTGCGGATAAACTTTGACTCATCCAAGGTAGATGTGAGTATTGTCCCTTCAGGAAATACACCCGATGCTTCCAGTTGTTCTAAACGTTTTGTGACAGCATCAACAACATTAACAGTATTAGCATCCGGTTGTTTTTGAATACTAAGTTTAACAGCTGGTTCCCCATTCAGTAAAACGTAGATGCGCTGCTGTTCAGAACCATCAATAACTTGAGCAAAATCTCGCAAATAAACACGACGATCAGATAAGAGCGTCTGGCTATTATCATCTAGTACCGAACGGACTTCAAAAGACAAATTTCTAATTTCATCAGCATTTTGAAACCGCCCCACAGTCCGAGTCAATGGCTCAGAATTTGACCCTAAAAGCCGACCCCCAGCAACATCTTGATTGCGGTTTCTCAGTTCATCCAGGACATCTGTCAAACCCACACCCAAAGCTTGTAAACGGTCTAAATCAAGATTGACTCTGACTTCTTCTTTCACCCCTCCCGATACCTCTACCCCTGCGACTCCGGGGACAACACCGAGTTCACGCGCTAGTTCTTCCTCGGCAAAAACCCGCAAATCTAGGCTTTGTAGAGAGGGTGAGGTTAACGCAAACTCATAAACTGGTAACTGGGAAGGATCGAATTTGAATAAACGCGGTGTTTCAATGCTCTCTGGTAATCTCCCTCTAGCTCTATTTAAGGAGGCTGTAGCATCGTTTAGGGCTTGATCAATATTGCCCCCTGGTTGAAAATACAGGTCTAAACTTACCCTTCCTTCACGAGTTTGAGAAAAAATCTGGAGTACACCTTCTGTTGCAGAAAAGGCTGATTCTAACGGTCTTGTAATTTCATCAATTGCTACCTCTGGAGAGATTCCCGGTGCTTCTATTCTCACACCAATTCGGGGATAGGTAATTGATGGTAGTAAATCTACGGGTAATTTTATAATAAAGAATACTCCTAATACGAACACAGCTAGAGCTAACATCAGTGTGGCAATGTGTCGCCGGATAGAAATACTACTGATACTAAATCCACCTTTCTGTATTTCTTGCATCTATTGCTCATCTCCGATAAAAGAAGCTTCATCAATTCCTAGTCCAAAATTTCCGATGACATCTGTGTAAGTATTATTGCTTAATTTTGTGTCACAATTTTAATTAGCTGTTTCTGACAAAACTGAAAGAACTACAGCTTGACCATCTTTTAAAGGCCGAGCAGCTCGAACAACATAGGGATCACCTGGTTGCAAGCCAGATAGAATTTCTACTTTACCATCGGCTTTGTTACCTAAAGTAACCGCACGGGCTGTTACCTTGGTTTTACCTTCTGTTTCTGTAATTATAAATACTTGACTGTTGCTCTCGTCTGAGTCTTTTTGAATAGCTGATTGAGACACCACTACTCGCTGTGATGACTGGGGTTCAAATTTGACTCTTGCTAAGAGTCCACTACCAATTTTGTTGTCGTTATTCGGAATCACTACCTCTACTGGTATCAAGCGAGCTGTTGTATCAGCCGCTGGAGAGATTCGTGTGACTCTACCTATTAGGGTTGCATTGGGGAAAGCATCTAAACTGACTTGTGCTGACTGTCCTACTTCAATTTGAAATAGTTCTAATTCGGAAACTTGGACTATGATTTTTACACGGCTAAAGTCAGCTATCTGTACAACTTCATTACCTGGTTGGAGAAGATTACCTGGTTCTGTGACTCTTTGTGTAATCACACCGGTGATGGGGGAGATTAAGCGAGAGTAGGATCTACGTTCCTGAAATTGAGCGACTACGGCTTGTTGCACAGTTACTCTACCTTGGGCTGTGGTGACGGATTGCTGTTCTGTACGTACCCGCTCTTCCGATGCTCTTAATAACTGGGCTGCGGTGAGATATCTGGTGCGTGATTGTTCCGCAGCTTGTTCGGAGATCGCCCCCGCTTGAAAGAGTTCCTGTTGTCGTTGGGAGTCAGCCTCAGCTTGTGATAATTCTAACCGCATTCTTTCAACTTCGGCTCGGACATTACTTACTTGAGTTTCTGCCTTGGTTACTTCTGATTTTAGGGACGCTAGTTCCGCTTCTGCTTGTCTTAACGCTATTAAGAGCAAGGTATCATCTAAGAGTCCCACCTTAGCGCCTTTTTCTACTCGATCGCCTACGTCTAAGTTCAAAGCCAATAGTCTTCCTTCTACTTGCGATCGCAATGATACTGTCTGAAATGGTGTGGTATTCCCTGTGTAAGTTGGTTGAACCTTTAATGAATCAGTACGGGCGATCGCTACATCTACAGGTGTAGGATTGTTACTGCTTTGTCTTTCACGACGTTGCTGAGATTGAGCGTGAGCAGATTCTTTGGGTACCTCCCCACAACTAGCCGTTAATAATCCCACACCTAGTAGTAATGCAAACCAGAAGGGAGCAGGAAGAGAAGGTTTTGACAATTGGGGATGAATTAATTGGTTTAAGGAGGCGTTATAGGTGGGTTTAAAACAGATTTTTACCGCCAAAATCATGATATTTGCTCAATAAAGACAGTTTTTTGTGGAAAGGGACTGTATATTTCTACTGACTCATGCATATTTGCACGAATCTATACGGCGACTCTGACAGCTTGTTTAGTTTTATTTTTTACTTATGGCTTACGCCACACTGCGCTATCGCAGTTAATAAAGTATTTACCATTATCTTGCCAGTACAAGCGTAAATATTTTTTTGTACTTGGTAATCTGATATTTACAGTATAGAGTGTTACTGCATTACTGATGATTCTTTCCGGGTTTTTCCATCTCAAATCGCCAATTATAGCTGAGATTCACCTCTCCTATTAGGACTTTTAGGAATTTTTAGTGGTGATTCTAACCTAGAAAACTATGAAACTTATTTTACACAAACATACATTTTTTAGCAAATTAACTAATATTTCTGAATTTATATTAATTTTATTAACGAAATATTGCCTTTTGTACTCTTATAATATAAATGACATAAGTTTTTGCGATAGCTTGCGTCGCGTAGCCATAGGCGAGGATAATTAACAGTGACATCACCCCTCAAACTTGCACAAACCGCTGACGAGTACCAGATTGCAGAGTTTTTTCGAGAATCAGTTGGTCAGTGGCGCTCTGAAAGACGCTACTATACCTTACCGGAAGGTAAAACCAAGGAAATACAAAGTTTAATCACCATCCGGTTTTTAGAATCAGGATGTGATGAATTACAAAACCTGGGTCATATCCACAATTTAGCGGGTTCGGTGAGTTTAATTTGTGGCGCTCAAGTTACCTGGGAAACTACAGATGTCCTCAGATCCGAAAAAGAATCTCAAGGTTCCACATTATTTGGAGTTTTGGGAAATACCTTGTATCGCAATCGCGGTTTTGCTACAGTCAAACCAATCACAGCTCAATATTACTTCTCCAACCCGAAAACACTCAGTTTGAGAACTGAGTACAACGGGTCAGTGTTTGAAGAGGAGTTAAAACTAGTGGGTAGTAAATACCGCACCAGACAGACAATCATTTCCCGTGCTGGAGAGGAATTGATGATTGGTCAATATTTGGAAAAGAGAATGGACGGTTTACTCTAGGATGGTAAGTGGGGATCATAGAGTAAGCCATACATCTGGCCTGTCTATGGCAAAGAATCACAAAGTCACCCTTTGTTGATAGTGATAGCGTGGCGTAGCCATAGCTAATAATGACTTCCGGTTTTGCGTTGATGCACAGCGGTGACACCATCTTTATTTAAGACCTTGCCATTATCTACCGTGGCATAAACCAGCCAATGGTCACCTGATTCCAATCGACTTTGTACGGAGCATTCCAAATATGCTAAGGATTCAGTGAGAATGGGAGAACCACTTTCAGACTCGTCAGATGGAACACCAGCAAATCGGTTCTGTCCGGGAGCAAAAGGTTTGAGAAAGTGTTTCATCAAACCTATATGCTTACCCTCCGGGAGGATATTAAGGACAAATTTATTACCTGAGTGCATCAACGTTTCTAACGCTCGGTCTTTAGCCACGGCGACGGTTAAACCAGGAGGATTAAAACTAGCTTGAGAAACCCAGGAGGCTAACATGGCGCTGGATATATCGCCTTCCTTGGCTGTCACAATACAAAGAGAACCCACAATCCTGCCAACTGCTTGTTCTACATTTGTGGCTGGTTGGGTGGGAACACGCACCTTTTTAGCCTTTTTCAGTCCTTGAGCAAAGTCAGTACCGGCCTGTTCGCATAATTGTAATGTAGTATCATCGGGTTTAAACTTCACCCGGATAGTATCAAAACCAAACCGAAATCCAGCGTCTTTGAGTTTATTTTCAATTAAATCAACCGCTTCACCACTCCAGCCAAAGGAACCAAAAACCCCGAATAGTTTATCATTAGTAGCCGTAGAAAGGACAATTCCTAAAGCTGTTTGCACCGGAGTAGGTGCATGACCGCCAAGGGTAGGTGAACCGATGACAAAACCAGCAGACTTTTCCACCGCCAGCCGAATTTCTTCTGGTTCTGTAAATTCACAGTTAATGGATTCTACCCCCACGCCAGCCTTAGTAATACCACGAGCGATCGCCTGGGCCAAGGTGGCGGTATTACCATAGGCTGATGCATAAATCAGTGCCACTGTCAAGTCGGATGAGGCTTGTTGTTGAATCCATTGGCGATAGGCTTTAGTCAGTTCGATTAAGCCATAACGCACTATGGGGCCATGTCCAGGAGCATACATTCTGATGGGTACATCAGCAAGTTTATCTAATGCTGTTTCTACTTGCCGAGGGTGAGGAGCCATCAGACAATCAAAGTAATAGCGTCGGTCTTCGTTGATTGCTTCCCAGCCCTCATCAAATACCTGATCGCCACAAATATGCGCCCCAAATAGCTTATCTGAGTATAGGATTTCTGTTTGTGGGTCGTAGGTGCAAAGCTGATCTGCATAACGTGGGTTAGGGGTGGGAATGAATTGTAAATCATGACCTTTACCCAAGTTGAGGGTTTCATCCCCCCGCATAACTTTAATTGGTAAATCTTGATTGTCTAAAGTACTGCGTAAATTTTTAGCCCCAGGGTTAGAACAGACAAAGGTGATCTGGGGTGCAACTTCCCATAATGCCTTGAGAGTAGAGGCCCGATTAGGATTGATATGACCGAGAATGACATAATCAATAGTTTTTAAATCAACCCTTCGCCGTAAATCTTCTAAGTAAATTTGCGTAAATGTTTCCCCTGGAGGGTCAATCACAGCAATTTTTTGCCCCTGAATTATATAAGAATTGGCAGTTGTTCCTTTAGCAAGAGCATATTCAATTTCAAATCTCAGTCTTGACCAACTGCGCGATCGCAGTATTGTAGTATCTGTCCCAATGGGAAGGGCTTGAACGTCACGGGGTTTGTCTACAGAGAAAGTCATAGCTTTAAAACTCATTTTTAACGGATCACCAGTCATCAATCATCTTTTTAGTAATGGTTACCGACTTTCCGATGATGGACAGCCGTTAATGCTTCTGGTTTGGATACTCTTCCTTCGTAGATGTGGCTATATACCGCCCAGTGGTCACCGCAGTCCATCCTACTCACAACTTCACACTCCATGTAGGCTAAAGCGTCGGCGAGGATGGGTGCGCCGTTTTGGGCAGGCTGAGTTCTCACACCTGCAAAGCGGTCAGCACCTGGGGCGAACCGTTTTAAGAAGTGCCTCATGAGTTTTTGGTAATTACCTTCCTCTAAGACATTGAGGACAAAGCGATCGCCTACTTGCATAAGTGATTCAATCGCCCGGTCTTTAGCGACTGCAATGGATAATCCCAGGGGTTTGAAGCTGGCTTGCGCAACCCAGGAAGCTAACATGGCGCTGGATATGTTGCCTTTTTTGGCAGTAATTATATATAGTCCGCCACTGATTCTACCTAGTGCTTTATCTAGGTCTGTATCCAGGGATTTCATAGCTTTGATGCTGCGATCGCGTGTTACCCACTGTCCCAAGTCTGTACCCGCCTCTTCACACAGTTGGTAAGTGTTTTCGGTGGGGGTATCCTTAATGCGAATTGGCGGGAAAACTGTTGTTAATCCCAAGTTACGGAATTTATTTAGTAAAGGATCTACAGGTTCATCGTCTCCGCCGCCGGTTTCAAATATGCCTATGGCTTGTTTTTCTTTCGCAGAGCCTAAAATGGTACTGAGTGCTGCTTGGATATTGGCATTGCTTCCCGCGTTTGGTGTACCCACTACTATTCCTGTACACCGTCCAACTAATTCCCTCAGTTCCTGTAAATCTACCCCTGACCCCAAATCTACGACTTCCACCGCCACATCGGTTTTACTAATACCCTTGGTAATGGCTTGGACAAGGCGATCGCCGTAACCATATTCAGAGACGTAAAATATCCCCACTGCTGTTTCCGCTTTGCTTTGGTTTTGGCTCCAAGTACGGTAGCGCCCTATGAGTTCGGCCACATTGTGAGATAATAACGGCCCGTGACCAGTGCCAATCATATCAATGGTTTTTAGTTCCGCCATGCGTTTGAGGGCAGATAGCACTGAGCGCGCATTAGGCCCCATTAAGCATTCGTAGTAATATTTAAAATCTGCCTCAATGGCTGCTAAGTTGTCGTCAAAGGTGCTATCTGAGCAATAATGCAGCCCAAAAGCATCACAGGTGTAGAGAACTTTGGTTTTGTGATCGAAGCTGAATATGGTATCCGGCCAGTGTAAGTTGGGGGCAATGACAAATTCTAATTCATGACCATTGCCTAAATCTAAGCGATCGCCATTTTTGACAATTTGGCGTTTAAATGGTTGATGTACTAAGTTTTCTAGAAACTGGATTGCTACCTTAGAAGCCACAACGGTAATTTCTGGAGCCATTTGCAACAAATCTTTCACTAAGCCGCTATGATCTGGTTCCGTGTGGCTGACAATTAGATAATTAATTTCTGTGGGATTGATTAATCCCGTGAGTATATCAAAATATAACTGGCGAAACTTTTGGTGAGAAGTGTCAACCAAGGCAGTCTGCTCACCTCGGATGAGAAACGAGTTATAAGTGGTACCGTTTTGCAGACCAAACTCAATATCGAAGCGATCGCGGTCCCAGTCTAAAGAGCGGATTGCTATGGTTTCTTGAGCAATTGCCACAGTTTCTATAGTGAGACGTTTTTGAGTTGTGGATACCATAATTGTCCTCCTTGACGCAATGAGTATTTTTCCCCTATTTGTATTGTGACACGCCTTGATTGTTCAGCTTGATTGAAAAAACTATGACAGAGTTAAAAAAATTAAAAGTGTGAAACCACAGAATCTTTGGTTAGCTTTGGAAATTGGCAATTCCCGCCTACACTGGGGACTGTTCACAGGTGAAACTCTGACCCACACCTGGGACACTGAACATATTTCGGAGTCCATAATACAAAAACTAGCTCAATGTCAAACACTCGATGATGTCCCACCAGAAATTTTGCCTGGCCATGTCAGGAATAGGCAAATAGCCCCTGAGAAAACTCCCCATCCTCCTATATTCTTAGCTTCTGTCGTCCCCGATCAAACCGCAATTTGGCAAAATCACCCTCATGTGCGTGTGATCACGTTAGAGCAAATTCCTCTTTTAAATATGTATCCCACTTTGGGAATTGACCGGGCGCTGGCCTTGTGGGGGGCAGGAAAAAAATTTGGTTTTCCCATACTAGTAATTGACGCTGGAACCGCACTAACTTTTACGGGTGCGGATGCTAATGAGTCTTTGCTAGGAGGCGCAATTCTACCAGGACTGGCTTTACAGTTTACTACTTTAAGGCAAAAAACCGCACAATTACCAGATCTAGAAATAGAAATTATCTATTTACCTCCAAGGTTTGCCTTAAATACACCAGAGGCGATTCAAAGTGGGATTATTTACACTTTACTAGCTGGGATTCAAGATTTTTGCGTGTCGTGGTGGCGGCTATTTCCTGATGCTAAAATAGTCATCAAAGGAGGCGATAGACTTTTATTATTAAAATATCTGCAATTTAAATTTCCAGATATTGCAGCGCGTTTAATTGTCGAAGCAAATTTAATTTTTTGGGGAATGCTAGAAATAGTCAGATTCTTTTAATTAGGCTTTACCGAATTAGTAGTAAAAGTGGGAATTGTTGGAATTACTCTCGATAAAGTTCTGAATATATCGAATGACAATTCCGCTACAATAACCAGGCAAATCATTTCCGGCATGATCAATTATTTTCAACTCTACTTGAGGCAGCAGGCGAGTGTAAGTTTGAGTTTTAACTACTGCATCTAAAGAATCTTGACCACCTTGTAAAATGAGCACTGGAACTTTCATCAAGTGCAATCTTTTATCAACTAATTCTGCTTCAATTTCTGAATCTCGCCTTTGGAACAACATCTGACACGCTGCAGGATATTCTAACAAAGTCCGACGCCAACTAAAATTTTTGTCAATTTTTTCTTTCCAAACCGGAATTTTATTTAATCCCCGACAGAATTTTAATATCTTCAATAAGATTGGTGTACTTTTAACAAATTTTCGCATTTTCCGAAAATATCTTTCCTGTCCTTGTACAGCTACACCTTCTGGTGCTAGCAATACTAAACCATATACTTGATCTGGATACTTCAAAGCATAGCTAGCAGCAATCCAACCGCCAAGAGAATACCCTATCAAGTATACTTTTTCCAATCTCAGAGCTTGAACAAATTCGGCAATACACTCTACCTCTAAATCAATCGAGTAATGAACATTAGGGTTTTCTGACTCACCAAACCCCAATAAATCTGGTGCAAAGCAATGAAAATTATCAGATAGTGACTCAACTACTGATACCCATTGACTGCTATTGTTCCAAGCACCATGTAAGAAAATTACAGGAGTCCCTTCACCAGCTTCACGCCAAAACAAAAGCCCTTGAGTAAGTTGTCTCCGGGAGTTACGGAATAGTGTATGCACTTTAATCTAAGGTTAAATCTCTAATCAACAATACCGTTTATGCTAGTGTTGTCAAGCCGTTCAAATAATCTTCTAACTGGCGCGTGTGGTCATGAGACATTTTTCCTAGAGGTAAAGAATCAGGTTGAAAAGCCTCGATTTCCAAAGCTTCCAAAGTATCTTGAATCTCCATTTCTCCTTGAACTTCAGCTTCAACCAGAATACAAATTGAATGAATGCGAGGATCACGGTCAGGTGCTGAGTAAACTCCTACTAAACGGGTAATTTTTACCAACTCCAGTCCGGTTTCTTCTCTCAATTCTCGTTTGACTGTTTGAGGAATATCCTCTCCCCAATCCACCATACCCCCTGGTAACGCCCAGCAGCCGTCATCGCGCCTTTTAATCAGGACAATTCGACCATCTGGCAATATTGGGATGATACTAGCACCAGTAATAGGATGACGGAAAATCAGACCTAGTACCGTTTGTACTAAGCGCCATAAATTACTTCTCGACTGGGCAAATGTTGCAAAAAAAAGCAATAACATTCAATCTTAAGTTATTTATTGAGTTTGAATGGCAGAAATCAGTTTTTTCTCAAGACTTTGTACAGTATATCAATGTTCTTATTGATTGCCAAAAAAAACATTAGTGTGTATTTATACATTATTCACGTAAGTAATTGACTTTTTGGGTTAGCTATGGCTTAAATACAACTTGATCCACAATAATCAACACCTTGGCACTGGAGAAGCAGTTCTCGGTAGTATTGACATAAATAAATGAAATACGATAGACTAGTATGCTGTTAAAACTATATAATGACTAATCTAGGCCAAAGATATATCAATGACATAAGTAGCTGATGTTCCTTATGTAATGCCTAGTTGGGATTTTTTGTTGTTTATTAAATGAGGTGAACATGGCCAAGCGCCGTAACCCGAAAAAAGAAAAGGCGCTACGTAACCAGGCGTATGCCAGAAAGTTTCGTAAACGGACTACTACAGGAAGAATGCAGAGAAGGTTCCAACAAAGACCTCCTAAGAGTGAGGAAGAAGAGGGCGCAGCCGCAACTGACGCTGAGTCCTAATTCTGTTGACATCTTTTAATTATTTGAGTTTTTGGATTTTCAGGGGGTACATATTATATGTACCCCCTGATTTGTTAATTGGCATTGCGCATTGGGAATAAGCTAGACTAGAAATATCTGCCCATTGCCCACGCTATACTTCTGTTATTCACCAATTTGAGTGCGGGCTGTAGTAATTGCCTGATTTACTTGTGTAAAACCTGTGCCACCGTGGCTATTGCGTGCTGCTACGACTTGACGGGGGGAGATTGCTTGATAAATATCTGTGGCAAATGCTGGATGGAGTTGTTGCCACTCTTCTAATGTTAAATCTTTTAAGAGTTTACCGGCGGCAATAGTGGTTTTCACCACCTGACCAACAAGGTTATAGGCTTCTCGGAAAGGAACACCCCTAGCCGCCAGATAATCTGCCACATCTGTAGCGTTAGAGAAGTCTTCGCTAACGGCTGCTGCTAAACGCTGTGGACAAAATTCCAACCCAGCTTGCAACAATATTGTCATGGCTTCTAGAGACGCTTTGATGGTGTTAACGCTGTCAAATAAACCTTCTTTATCTTCTTGCAGGTCTTTATTATATGCCAGGGGTAGGCCTTTCATAATTACTAGCATTGCTTGGAGATGACCAAATACCCTGCCAGTTTTTCCGCGCACCAATTCGGGTACATCGGGGTTTTTCTTTTGGGGCATAATGCTAGAACCAGTAGCACAGCTATCTTTGAGGGTGACAAAACCAAATTCTTGCGATGACCAGAGGATAATTTCCTCAGAAAGACGGCTGAGGTGAACCATGATTAAGCTGGCCGCACAGAGAAATTCAATCACAAAGTCGCGATCGCTAACTCCGTCCAAGCTATTATCATAAATTGTGTCAAAATGCAATAGTTTAGCTGTGTAATGTCTGTCAATAGGGAAAGTCGTCCCCGCCAATGCACCACAGCCGAGGGGGGAAATATTCACCCGGCGAGCAACATCTCCTAGGCGTTCCCAGTCGCGTTGTGCCATTTGGAAATACGCCAGGAGGTGATGAGCTAAACTCACGGGTTGGGCACGTTGAAGGTGCGTATATCCAGGAATCAAAGTTTCAACGTGGTCTTCGGCTATATCTAGTAATACACGTTGAAATTCTCTTAGTTGGCTGCGGATTGCTTGAATCTGCTCCCGCAGATAAAGTCTAGTGTCGGTACCAACTTGATCATTACGCGATCGCGCCGTGTGCAGCTTTTTACCTATATCGCCGACAATTTCCGTTAGTCGGCGTTCCACAGCAAAATGCACATCCTCTGCATCAATACCCGGCTGAAATTTTCCTTGGCGGTATTCTTGGCGAATCTGTTCTAAACCAGCCACGAGTTGATCCCCCTCTACAGAGGAAATAATACCCGTATGAGCCAGCATTTTAGCATGAGCTTGAGAACCAGTCAGGTCATATTCGATTAATTCGATATCGAAACCTATACTGGCATTAAAACGAGCGATGGCTGGATGTAATGCGGATTCAAATCGTTGACTCCACGTTTGTTCTTTCGTCATAGATAATCTTTTATTTTGAATTGATTTTCTCAGCTGTTCGCAAAATTTGCCCGGCGAGCACAGCAGCACCAAAACCATTATCAATATTCACCACCCCCACACCTGCTGCACAGGAGTTGAGCATTGTCAATAGGGGGGCTAAACCGCCAAAACTGGCACCATAACCAATGCTAGTAGGAACAGCAATCACTGGACAATCTGCTAAACCTGCCACAACACTAGGCAAAGCGCCCTCCATTCCCGCCACAACAATGAGAACTGATGAGGCTTGAATCAAATGGCGATTACTAAGTAAACGGTGAATTCCCGCCACACCCACATCCCAAAGACGCTGTACACGCAAACCAGAAAGTTCTGCTGTTACAGCCGCCTCTTCAGCCACCGGTAAGTCAGCAGTCCCGGCCGAAAGAATACTAATTAAACCGCCAATCTTTGGGTCAATGATGGGGGGACTAATGGCGCAAATTCTCGCCAATTCGTAATATCGTAAATCCCTAATCTTGGGTTGCAGTGCGGTATAAACTTCTGGTTCAATGCGGGTTGCCATCACTACCGGGTTACGGTGGCGCATCACCTGCATAATTTGTACAATCTGCTCTGGAGTCTTACCAGGTCCCCAAATGACTTCAGGGAAACCAGTTCTCAGTTGGCGATGATGATCAATTTTGGCAAACTCACCCACAGATTCATACGACCAACTTTTTAGAGAGTCTAACGCTATATCTGGGGTAACTTGACCATTAGCAACCGCTTCTAAGAGCGATCGCAAACTTTCGGGTTGATTCACGGTAATTTTCAATGAGGGAATAGGAAAATTAGGAGGTCATTTTGATTTCATAAATATTCCAGAATGCGCCACCTAAAGCTGAATACTGAATATTTTCAAATTTATTTCGCACTGCTGACAATGAGTAAGGATTAACCAAATAAATAAACGGTAAATATTCTTGGCTAATCTTCTGAGTTTCCGCATAAATTTCTTTACGTTTGGCCTCGTCTAATTCCCTGGCCGCTTGAATGTAAAGTTCAGCAATTCTCGCCTCCCAAGGAGACACCTCCCAGCCTTCTATTGGCTTTTGTCCCGCCTGGGGTTTTTGATTAAACATATGTAATCCCCCTTCAGGTGACCAGACATTAGCGCCATTATTGGGTTCTAGCCCACCAGTCAAACCTAGTAAAGAAGCATCCCAATCTAGAGTATTAGCTAGCTTATCTGTGTAAGTATTCCATGCCAAGGGTGTGAAATCAACCTGGATCCCAATTTTGCCTAAATCTTGTCTAATTTGTGCCCCCATTGCTTCGCGGATTCTGTTTCCTGCATTTGTTAGTAAGGTGAAACGAACCCGATTACCTTGGTAATCTAATAGTTGACCTTGGGTATTATATTTAAAACCAGCCTTTTTGAGCAATTCTTTGGCTTTTTCAGGATTGTAATCGTAGGTTTTTAGTCCCTGTTCCGGAGACATATAAAAAGGACTCTGGATGGTAATGGGTGAGTCTTGAGTTTGACCCAAGCCGCGGAAAGTATTATTAATCATGGTTTGGCGGTCAATAGCATAAGCTACTGCTTGCCGAAATTCAACTGTATTAAACCAACGAGACTTTATCGGGTCTACCAGAGGTTTACCATCTCTTCTACCTTTGTTGAGATTAAACACAACAAAGGAGGTTCCAGTCGCTGGACCGCCGTTATAGATGGTGAAATTACCCTGTTTTTCTTGCTTTTTGAGCAAAGAAAAGTAATCTGGTGTCACTCCCACAGCATCTAAACCACCAGAACGAAATTGCAGCATTGAAGTATCTGTAGATTCGACAATTGGCCATACTATCCGTTCAATATAAGGTTGAGATTTTCCTTGTGGGCCTTTACGCCAATAATAGGGGTTACGCTGGAAAATTACACGCTGACTTGTATCATAACGCTCTAATTTGTATGGGCCATTGACGATGATTTCATCGACAGGAGTATCAACGCCCCACTTGGAGAGAAATATAGGCTTACCTTCTCGGTCTTTTGTTGTGATGGATTTTTCCAAGACATGGGCGGGTAAAATTGGGATTCCTAATGTTCCCAAAAAGGGCGCAAATGGTTCTGGAGTAGTGAATTTAACCCGCCGGGTATCAATTTTTTCTACTTTAGGTAATGCGCGGCTGTCACCTACTCTGAGAATATCTCTAGTATCTGTGGGAATTTCTTCGTTGAGGTAGATGTCGTTATAAGTGAAAACAACATCGTCTACTGTTAGTGGTTGCCCATCTGACCATTTTAAACCCTCTCTGAGGGTAAAAATAAACCCTAATTTATCATCGGTAACTGACCATGATTCTGCTAACACTGGCTCAATTTCCCCTGTGATGGGATTCTGGGTAGTTAATCCCTCGTAAGTTAAACCGAAAATATTAGGAGATTCGGAACTCAGCGCATAATTAAAGGTTTTCGGATCACTGAGAATGCTGTTGATTAATTGCGGTAATTCTGCGGATTTAGTTGGGAATTTAGATGGGTTACAGGCTATAATTGTCATAGCTGTAAAAGCCACTAAACATATGAATAACCAAAAACCTTTTATTGGTTTAGATATTTTGTTACTGAATATCATAATTTATCGTTTAGTTTTATTAAATAAATTGACTAATCAGTTTTTAGCTGATAATAAAACTATTGCATAAGCACATATACCTTCTTCGCGACCAACGGGGCCTAATTTTTCATTAGTCGTGGCTTTGATGCCGATTTGATTGGGTACTAACTCTAAAACAGAGGCTAAATTAGCACGCATTTTTTCAATATGCGGCTTTAATTTGGGACGTTCTGCTACTACTACCGAGTCAATATTACCTATTTGCCAACCTTGTTCCTTGATGAGTTGATGTACTTGAGTTAATAGAACTACACTATCAGCCCCAGCCCATTGGGGATCAGTGGGAGGAAAATAATGACCAATATCCCCCAAGGATAAGGCCCCTAACATAGCATCCATGATGGCGTGAATGAGGACATCAGCGTCACTATGCCCTAATAAACCAAATTCGTGAGGAATTGGGATTCCTCCCAGAATTAAAGGGCGATCGCTGACTAATTTGTGGATATCGTAGCCGTTGCCAATGCGAATATTCATGGTTATGATTAGTTATTTTGTCGTGATGGGTCATTGGGGAATGTCTTTTCCCCCAATTGCTGCTTCTCCTGTTGCCATTTTTGCAGCAAATCGGGACGGCGATCAGCCGTTCTTTTGAGTTGTTGCTGATATCGCCATCGAGCTATTTCCGCATGATTTCCAGATAGTAAGACATCGGGAACTTTCCAACCGCGAAAATCAGCCGGGCGAGTGTACTGGGGGTAATCTAGCAATCCCTCCTCAAAACTTTCTGCCTTCAGGGACTCGACTTTACCTACAGTACCTGGTAAAAGCCTGACTACACCATTGAGCAATGCCATAGCCGGAATTTCTCCCCCGGTGAGAATAAAATCTCCTAAAGATACCTCCCGATTGACTAAATGGAGTACCCTCTCATCTACTCCTTCGTAATGGCCGCAGATGACTACTAGCTGGTCATAATTCGTAGCCAATTCCTTCAATAGGGGTTGATTCATGGTTTGACCCTGGGGGCTCATAAAAATAATCTCTCTGCGTGGTAGACTTGGCAACGATTCCACAGCAGCAAAGATTGGTTCTGGCTTCATCAGCATCCCTACGCCACCGCCATAGGGTTCATCGTCAGCCTTATGGTGCTTATCGGTGGTAAAATCCCTGGGGTTAAGCAGATTTACTTGAGCAATCCGTTTAGCTAAGGCTTTGGCTAGCAGACCGGAACTTAAAAGTGAGGTAAAACAGTCAGGAAAAAGTGTAACTATATCAAAGCGCACAGTAATTCGTATTGGAGAACACTAATCTTAAATTTGAATGTCTAGCAAACACAATCGCTCAATGTAGGATAGAACTACAGACAAGTTTAATCAAGAGGATTTTATGAACGATCTCAGAAAATCTCTTGATTTTAGTAGGATCAAAAGTTTTTCTAATTACTTAATTTGTGTTTAAATATTGTCACAAGTACATTTAAATTAATAATCTGAGCAAGTTAACAACTTCAGTGGCTGCATAGGCCCAGCCTCAAGAAAAGCGTGTTAAAACCTGATAGACCGCAATACCAGAGGGGAAAAGGACATTTCGTCAAAGGGGGGAAACCCACCGAACACAAGTGTCATCTCCAGTCTCCCCAGCATTATTTTGCCAGTCTGGAAAAAGTGTACAGGTGAACAACAAGGCACCGGCTTTGAGGAACAGTAAACAACACATGAATATTAAGGCTTATCCTAACGGAGACGCTACGGGAACATGTGGATCAGTCCAGAAGTTAAATCGGCAAGTTACCCCGATGCTAAGTTTAGGACAAGTTTCTCCCCCAAAAAGCGAAGTGCAATCGCTTCCTTGGTGTTAGCCATTCCCCTGAGTGTCCATAGCCATACCTTGTTCTATTCACCTGAAGTTGTTGACAGGAGAAACACAATGCCGCAATTAAAAGCTAAATCGCTGGAAATGAGGACACCCCAAGCAACTAAAACCGCCGTTCTGGTTATCGGAGGCGCAGAAGATAAAGTTCATGGACGCGATATCCTCAGAACTTTTTTTGGCCGTGCTGGTGCTAGTAAGGCCTATATTACAATTATTCCATCGGCTTCTCGCGAACCAGCTATCATCGGTGGTAGATATATTCGCCTATTTGAAGAAATGGGTGCAGACAAAGTCGAGATTTTAGACATACGCGAACGCGAACAGTGTGAAACCAGCCTTGTCAAAGAGTCCTTGGAATCCTGTAGTGGTGTATTTCTCACTGGAGGCGACCAATTGCGTCTTTGTGGCGTACTCTCAGATACGCCAGCTATGGAAATTATCCGCCAACGGGTACGGGACGGACAACTGACACTGGCCGGTACTAGTGCTGGAGCCGCAGTGATGGGGCATCATATGATTGCTGGTGGTGGTAGTGGTGAAACTCCAAATCGTTCCCTGGTCGATATGGCAACGGGTTTGGGTTTTATTCCGGAGGTGATTGTTGACCAGCATTTTCACAATCGTAATCGCATGGGTCGGTTGATTAGTGCGATCGCCGCTCATCCCGACCGCCTAGGGATTGGAATTGATGAAGATACTTGTGCTGTATTTGAACGTGATGGTTGGCTACAAGTTGTCGGTAAAGGAAGTGTCACTATTGTCGATCCCACAGAAGTGAGCCACACCAACGAGCCTCATGTGGGCGCTAATGAACCTCTCACCGTGCATAATTTACGATTGCACATCCTCAGCTATGGCGATCGCTTTCACCTATATCAGCGGACTGTATTACCTGCTGTACACCGGATCGACCGCTAAAACAAGGGGGAGGAAAAATATGGCTTACGCCACGCTACCCTATCAAATTCCCAAAAAACTAGACTCCCCCAATGACCAAGTACCCTGTTTTGTTGCTAGCCCCGCTAACACTAACACAAAAACTGTTCACCATAAACAGTTTAGCGGTCAATTTCAGTAAGAAACTAGAATTTTGGTTCCGAATCTCCATCTACCTATTCCCATGAGAATCCTCAAGATCCAGACCTTACGTGGCCCAAATTACTGGAGCATTCGACGCCACAAGCTAATCGTTATGCGACTCGATTTAGAGAACCTTGCCGAGACGCCCTCGAATCAAATCCCTGGCTTTTACGAAGGATTAGTAGAGGCTCTGCCAAGTCTGGAAGGTCATTACTGCTCCCCTGGCTGTCGCGGCGGTTTTCTGATGCGGGTTAAGGAAGGCACTATGATGGGCCACATCGTGGAACACGTAGCCTTAGAACTGCAGGAATTAGCCGGAATGCATGTCGGCTTTGGGCGCACCCGCGAAACTGCCACACCTGGGATTTTCCAGGTGGTGATCGAGTATCTGAATGAGGAAGCAGGACGCTACTCGGCGAGAGCAGCTGTGCGGCTTTGCCAAAGTATCGTTGATAGAGGTCGTTATCCAAAAGCAGAACTCGATCAAGATATTTTAGACCTACAAGATTTATGGCGTGAATCCTCTTTAGGTCCTTCGACTGAAGCAATTGTCAAAGAAGCTGAAAGAAGAGGTATTCCCTGGACACAGTTGAGTGCCCGGTTTTTGATTCAATTGGGTTACGGCGTGAATCAGAAGCGGATGCAAGCAACTATGACTGGTAATACCGGAATTTTGGGAGTCGAATTAGCTTGCGATAAGGAAGCTACCAAACGCATTCTGGCAGCATCTGGAGCCCCAGTACCCAAAGGTACAGTGATCAACTTTTTTGATGATTTGGAAGAAGCCATTGAATATGTGGGTGGCTATCCTATTGTCATCAAACCATCTGATGGTAACCACGGGCGTGGAATTACCATTGATATTAGAGAGTGGGATGAAGCCGAAGCGGCTTATGAAGCAGCCCGATTAATTTCTCGCTCTATTATTGTTGAGCGCTATTACGCCGGGCGAGACCATCGGGTGCTGGTTGTAAATGGCAAAGTGGTAGCCGTAGCGGAACGGGTTCCGGCTCATGTTGTCGGCGATGGTCGGTCTACCATTGCTCAACTGATCGAGGAAACCAACCAAGACCCTAATCGTGGTGAAGGACATGATAATATCCTCACCAAGATTGAATTAGACCGTAGCAGCTACCAATTATTAGAAAGGCAAGGCTTAACCCTTAAGAGTGTACCACCTAAAGGGACAATTTGTTATTTACGGGCAACAGCTAATTTGAGTACTGGGGGAAGTGCCATAGACCGCACGGATGAAATCCACCCGGAAAATGTCTGGTTGGCTCAAAGGGTGGTGAAAATTATTGGTTTGGATATAGCCGGCTTAGATATTGTCACTACAGATATTAGCCGTCCTTTGCGCGAGGTAGATGGGGTAATTGTGGAGGTGAATGCAGCGCCAGGATTCCGGATGCATGTAGCTCCCAGTCAAGGTATACCCCGGAATGTTGCTGGGGCGGTTATGGATATGCTGTTTCCCCATGAACAGTCAGGTCGGATTCCGATTTTGAGTGTCACAGGTACTAATGGTAAAACAACCACTACTCGACTGTTGGCACATATTTATAAGCAGACAGGCAAGGTCATAGGATATACAACTACAGATGGGACGTATATCGGTGAATACTTAGTGGAGTCAGGAGATAATACTGGACCCCAAAGCGCCCATGTGATTTTGGAAGATCCCACTGTGGAGGTGGCAGTGCTGGAAACTGCTCGCGGTGGAATCCTACGCTCCGGTCTAGGTTTTGATCTGGCTAATGTCGGTGTAGTATTGAATGTATCCGCTGACCATTTGGGTATAGGTGATATAGATACCATTGAGCAGTTGGCTAATTTAAAGAGTGTAGTAGCAGAAGCCGTATTTCCTGACGGTTACGCTGTGCTAAATGCCGATGACCATCGGGTAGCAGCTATGGCCCAGAAAACTAAAGCTAATATTGCCTATTTTACTATGAATCCTGATGCTGAGTTGGTGCGTCAGCATGTACAGCAGGGGGGTGTCGCGGCGGTTTATGAGAATGGCTATCTGTCTATTGTTAAGGGCGATTGGACACACCGCATAGAAAGAGCCGAAAATATTCCCTTGACCATGGGCGGACGAGCCGGTTTTATGATTGCTAATGCTTTGGCGGCTAGTTTGGCGGCTTTTGTCCAGGATGTGACCATAGAACAGATTCGCGCCGGGTTGAAGACTTTCCGGGCCTCGGTGAGTCAAACCCCCGGAAGAATGAATTTATTTAATTTGGGTAAGTATCATGCTTTGGTAGATTACGCTCACAATCCCGCCAGTTATGAGGCTTTAGGTTCTTTTGTGCGAAATTGGACTACGGGAGAGCGCATTGGCGTTGTCGGTGGTCCAGGCGATCGCCGGGATGAAGATTTTGTCACCTTGGGGAAATTGTCGGCAGAAATTTTTGACTATATTATTGTCAAAGAAGATGATGACACCAGGGGGCGATTACGTGGGTCAGCGGCGGATTTGATTACTAACGGTATTACCCAAGTTAATCCAAATTGTCCTTATGAGTCAGTTTTGGATGAAACTACGGCAATTAATAAAGCCTTAGATATGGCTCCCGATAACAGTCTAGTAGTAATTTTACCAGAAAGTGTGAGTCGAGCCATCAAGTTAATCAAGCTGCGGGGTTTAGTAACAGAGGAGGTACAGCCACAAAATACCTCCACCACAATCATAGATACTCAAAATGGGATGACATCTTCTGTGATCAAGACTTTACCTTAGTTGGGGTTGTAGAGACGAATCTATGGCGTCTCTACTTCTAAATATTGCTGTTCTCCTATGGCTACCCCTCCTTAGCTATCACCCTGGGCGTCATCATCCTGAGAGTTCAATTCTTCCTTGAACCCCCGTAAGGTTTTACCCAATGCATTTCCCAATTCAGGAATTTTTTTAGGGCCAAAAATTACGATAGCTACAATGGCAATTATGACTACTTCCGGCCATCCTAGTCCAAACATTATGGTTATCCTTTATTCAAGTATAATTAAAGACACAACTTTAGATCATAAAATTCTCTAGTGCCAAGTTTATCTAAATAGATGAGCAATATTTGGGTTTATTTTAGAGTATCTCCCAGGTGAGACCAAGGCAGTAAAAATTTTAGAATCTTTTCTCAGTTTTACTTTGAATTTGACACTCACCAGGTTTAAAGACAGGGGCTAGAAACCAACCTTTAACAGTACTGGGAAAGCAAAAGACCCTAGACGCTCAAGACAACTATTTTTCAAATTGCAATTGGGCTGACTTTTAAATTGTTTTTGGTTTGGTAATTCTATGCTTTCTCAATGGGGATATTTAACCAATGACTTAATTCATGAGCTAGCCATTCCAGTTCCGCTTCAGATTGAATAGCACCATGATTAACACTCAGAGGGTATTTTGTCACTCCCACCCAAATTTCTAACTTTGCTGGGTGGAGAATATCACCCATAGCATCTTCGACGTATCGAGGAATATAAGCGATCTTAGTAATATTTTCCCGAGGCGCCGGGAGGAAACGATGCCATTTAAATCCGAATAATTCATCAGTAAAGGTCATTTGCTGCTCATCGAAACGCAGGCGGGTGCGTCTAAATAGAGAGTCAAATAAACAATAATACAATATGAAATAACCCATACCCCACAGCATCAATCCCTGTAAGGCAACGAAAAAATTGATGGTAAATAGCCCCCCAATTGTCCCCACGAAGCCACCAAAGAACAAAAACATACCAAACAAACCACTGAATAACATCGAAAACTTCCAACCAGCCGATGGGATGAGAATTTCCAGATGATCCCAATCCTGGGAAAGTTGAATTTTACTCCCCACAGGTTTAACCATATTTAAAGGGAGGGGGCTTTTCAAGTCCGACTCATTCAAAGCTTTCAGGGCTTCTAAAGCCGAACTTGGTCGCCGTTCTAGGGTTGGTTCAGTCATCCACCTTAACCAGCGAGTCAACCCTGGACTCAGGTGAGTTACTTGTTCAAACTGAATGCGAAAATCTTTTTGGGGTAAATCGGCAGGATGATTACCGCTGACTAAATAAATTAATGTTGCGCCTAAACTATAAAGGTCAGAAGTTGGAACAGTACGCCCCCCAAATTGCTCTGGAGGCATATAGCCATATGTTCCGACTACAGTTCTAGTCCCGGCTTCTGTATCAAGTACATTTTGCACAGAACCGAAATCTACTAGGTAAACTTGACCGACATGATGAGCGGAGCGCTCACCCAATAAAATATTGCTAGGCTTAATATCACGGTGAATCACAGGTGGATGCATCCCATGTAGGTAGATGAGAATTTCTAAAAGCTCTGTGGCTACCTGTTTGATTTCAGATTCTGTAAAAGTCCGTCCAACTTTGATGTATTGTTCTAAAGTTTGACCTGAAATATAGCTCTGTACTAGAGCAAATCCTTTAAGCTTGGGTAAATTTACTTCAAAATAGTCTAGATAACTGGGGATAGCGGGATGGGACAAAGATTTTAAAATTTTGGCTTCGCGCTCAAATAGCTTGAGATCATCCCATTCAAAGTCACTGCTAAAAGAAAGTAACTTGACGACTACTAACTCCCCTGTGGTTTTATCCCTGGCTAAGAACGTCCGTCGCCCTGATTTCTTTCCTAATAGCTGCTGGACTTCGTAGCGATCGCCTAAGATTTCGCTGATCATTATGATTGCTAATAACGCTAAGTTCTCAAGCTTTTTTGGCTTATGGCTTGTCAAATTGGGCAAGCTGATACATTTAGTATAATTGTGTTTTTCTATGCCTTCCCAACTTTGGCCTTATACTACTCCTGGTATTCCCGATGAATTATTTGAGCATTTACCGGGTATTCCCTTCAGTCAGCGAGAACTGAGACTATTATTAATTTCCCAACTGCGGCTCAAATCTGATTCAGTATTATGGGATATTGGCGCGGGAACAGGGACAATTCCTGTAGAAGCTGGACTACTATGTCCTAACGGACACATTATAGCAGTGGAACGGGATGAAGATGTAGCCAACTTAATTAAGCGCAACTGCGATCGCTTTGAAGTCAAGAATGTGCAAATAATTGAAGGTAGCGCCCCAGACTGTTTGCATCAGCTGAAGCTATCCCCTGATCGCGTCTGCATTGAGGGTGGAAAACCCATAGAGGATATTTTACCAGCCGTATGGCATTATTTGCCCGCATCAGGGAGGGTTGTGGCCACAGCTACTAATCTAGAAGGACTATATGCTATTTCTCAAAGCTTCTCACTGTTGCGAGCTAGAAATATTGAAGTTGTCCAGTCTGCTGTCAACCGTTTGGAGACGCGGGGCTTTTCTCAAACCTTTGTGGCTGTTGATCCCATCTTTATCCTGAGTGGTGAGAAACTAGACTAGTTTAGGAGGATCAAAACTGAGGCATCCAGGATAAATTAGAGCTTCTACTATGGCTTAGTCCACGCTACGCTATTAGACTTTATCTTTATACTTCATACTCATTTCTATGCCTTGGTCTCGGATTATTAGTGGAATTGTGGCGATCGCCCTGGCTCTAGCGGCTACCCTTTTAGGTGGTTGGTACTTTACTATCGCCATTGCGGTGGTGGTTCTTTTAGGTCAAGAAGAATATTTTAATTTGGTAAGAGCTAGAGGTATTTTACCGGCTGCTAAAACTACCATGTTTGTCAGCCTAGCTTTACTAGTGATTTGTAACTTTAATGAAAGTTTGGCTGATGCTGTGATGCCAATAGCAGGGACATTAATTTGTTTTTATTTATTGTTTCAACCAAAAATGGCTACAATCGCCGATATTTCCGCCTCGATTATGGGACTATTTTATGTTGGCTACTTATCAAGTTACTGGGTAAGATTGCGTAATCTTGATAGTTTAGCCTACAGCAATATGCCCTATGGCTACGCCACGCAAGCTAACGGTAGTTACTGGCCCAATATTGGCAACTTCCAGGAAGAAAGTTTAGCATCCTTACCTCCAGGCTTAACTTTAACAGTGTTGACTTTCTTTTGTATTTGGGCTGCTGACATTGGTGCGTATGTTATTGGCAAATTCTTCGGTAAAACCCGTTTGTCTGATATCAGTCCCAAAAAAACCGTTGAAGGGGCGGTATTTGGAATTATAGCCAGCGTCGCTGTAGCCTTGGTAGGAGCCTATTATCTGCACTTGCCAAAATTCCTCTTCACTGGTGTAGGATTGGGTTTACTGATTGGTATTGCTAGTCTGTTAGGTGACCTCACTGAGTCTATGCTCAAGCGTGACGCTGGCGTGAAGGATTCAGGCCAGTTGATCCCCGGTCATGGTGGTATTTTAGACCGCACTGATAGTTATATTTTTACAGCCCCGTTGGTTTACTATTTTGTGACGCTTTTATTACCATTGATTGCAAATCTCTGACCTGTGGAGAATGGGGACTGTAGGCTAAACCATTTACCCCGGATCCAGGTTTCATCTCTCCTCAAGGATTAATCTTAATCATTCCTTGGCAAATCATCTGACCAGGGATCACACTCATTTCTTGAATATCGACATCTGAGCCAAGATTCAGATTGTAACTGCGCTCATCCTTTAACAGAGATGCTTCGTTTTGCATGACTTGGATATTGTCTAGCTTCAACTCATGACCGCCAATTAAGGAGCAATTGAAATTAATTTCCAGATGCGTGGCTTCACTTGCATATGATATAATACACCTGAGGAGAATTTTATTATTATCAAGTATTATTCTTTGCCAGGAAATTGGCTTGGCTCTCAAACCAATTTCTGGTAATATTTTCAACAATAGATCATTTAAACCAGTAGAGAATAATTCAGATGAGAGCGAACTATTCAGGTCTTTCTCTTCTACCATTAATTGAACAGAAACAGGTACTATTTTTAATAGTCGTAGTGCCTGTCCCTTGAGTATTGAGGCGATATTTACCTGAATATTTTCTGCTAACAGTTGAATTTGTGTGAGATGAATACCTTGATACACTGCATTAGTCGCAAAAATAGATACCCAAGGAACACAACCAGAGAGAATTTGGCGATCGCTCGCTTTAATTTCTACATCTAACTGCGATACTTGGCTGACCTGTGATTTTAACCACAGTTTGAGGGCTGTTGTCAGTGTATGTGTGATGATCCGGATTTTAGGTGGATTTTTGCTTAGGGAATTTTTCTCGGACATGGAACAACTAGGTTGATGGGTACTCGCTCAGTAACTAAGTGAGGCGAAATTAGCCTTAAATGTAACATTTATCTCTATTCTGCACAAAATTTAAATCATATGATTATTTAAATCGAAAAGACTATACACAATAATTTCATTATGGAGGAACGGGTACAAAAGATTCTAGCTCAGTGGGGGATTGCCTCACGTCGTGAAGCTGAAGAAATGATTCGGCGATCGCGAGTGCGGATCAATGGTGTCACAGCACATTTAGGTCAAAAACTTGATCCAGAAAAAGATAAAATTGCCGTAGATGGTCAGCCAGTTTCTGCCCAACGGCGTCCACCCTTGATATATTTATTACTACACAAACCTGCGGGAGTAGTTTCTACTTGTGACGACCCCCAAGGAAGAAAAACAGTTTTGGATTTACTCGCACCCGAGTTACGCCAGGGTTCAGGTTTGCACCCAGTTGGTCGTTTAGATGCACAATCAACAGGAGCATTAATCCTGACAAATGATGGAAATCTCACATTTGGACTCACCCATCCACGTCACAGGATTCCTAAGACTTATCGGGTACTAGTAAAGGGACATCCCCCGGAAGCGGTGCTAGAAATGTGGCGTGAAGGGGTTGTCTTGGGGGGAAAAAAAACACTTCCTGCTACAGTAAATTTTATAGGAACTATTGCCAAAAATAGCCATTTAGAAATAGTTTTAAAAGAGGGGAGAAACCGACAGATTCGCCGTGTAGCTGAACAGTTGGGATATCCAGTAATTAAGCTACATCGTACTGCCATAGGTCCGATTCAATTAAAAAGGCCAAATTTGCCCTTATTACATGAGGGTAAATATCGTTCACTTAATGATGCTGAAGTTCGCTTTTTGCAAAAACAAATTAAGCATCTACCCGTTAAAGATTGAGATGAGATCAGGAATGGAACGAAAGCATGAAGTGGCTCAAAAGTAAAGATAAACCCGAAATTAGAGTTTCATTAAAACAACAACAATCGGAAAAATTGGCAGAACTGGGAGCTTACCTGTTGGCTGTCCGTCAAGAAAGAAGTTTATCACAAGAAGACATAGTAATTTTAACCAAAATTCCCCAGAAACTCTTAGATTCCATTGAACAAGGTAAATTAGATGATCTGCCAGAACCAGTTTATATTAGAGCTTTAATCAGACAATTTGCCGAAGCATTAGGCTTAAATGGAGTAGAATTGTCCAATACTTTTCCTCTGGGTTTTCCACCCGTGAGTTTAGCACCTACTGGGAAAGTTCATTTAAGTGGTCTACTACGTCCTGTTCATCTTTACTTACTTTACATACTTGTCATTGTATGCTCTGTAAGTAGCTTATCTCGCCTGCTAAATAATACTACTCTGAGCGATAGCAATCAACAGCCAAAACAAGAAACTGTGTTAAAACCACAGCACAATCAAGTAAATTCCCAAGCATCAAACCAGTTCCAAAGTGTTAGCGGTAGATTGAATCGCATCAATAACAGTGACTCACTGCATATTGGTGTGACATTAAAAGCATCATCATGGATTCGTATTATAGCTGATGGCAAAATTGAGTTTGAAGGCGTTCTCCCAGAAGGAAGTCAGCGCAGTTGGAAAGCCCAACAGCAACTAACGGTGAAAACCAATAATGCGGGTAGCGTATTAATCAGTGTCAATCAGCAAGAAGCTAAACAAATGGGAGAACCGGGGAAAGAGAGAGAAATCAAGATTGCTGCTAGACCAAAGTCCTGAGGAATAAACAGCTGTTTATTCCTCACTTCTCCTGGGGTGCGCGTCCATAAAGTTGAGTCAGATTTTTCAGACGCTCTCCTAGTTCTCTTGTTAACAATGAGGACTGGTAACGCCAACCCCAGTTACCCTCAGCAGTGCTGGGAAAGTTCATTCGCGCCTCGCTTGCTAAACCTAAAATATCCTGCAAAGGAATAATTGCTTGATTAGCGATGGAACTCAAAGCCAGTCGAATTACATCCCAGTGGACACCTTCTGGACTAATGCAACCTAAATAAAGTAATAAATTGCGCTTTTCCCAATCGTTAGCTTGATTAAACCAGCCTACAGTTGTGTCATTATCGTGAGTACCCGTATAAACTACAGCATTACGTGTATGGTTAAAAGGTAAAAAAGGATTACCGGGATCAGAACCAAAAGCAAACTGCAAAACTTTCATCCCAGGAAATTCATACTTGTCCCGTAATGCTTCTACTTCTGGGGTAATTACCCCCAAATCTTCCGCTAAAACTGGTAGTGTACCTAGTTTCGCTTTAATCGCATCAAATAACTCATCTCCTGGAGCTTTCAACCACTCTCCATTCATGGCTGTCTCTTCTCCCCTTTCCACAGCCCAGTAGGCTTCAAATCCGCGGAAATGGTCAATGCGAATCACATCTATATAATCGAGCATCGCTTCAAAGCGACCCACCCACCATTTAAAATCTTGCTTTTGTAATTCTTGCCAATTATAAACAGGATTACCCCATAATTGACCAGTTTCACTAAAGTAATCCGGTGGAACTCCCGCCATTAAAGCTGGTTCTCTGGTTTCTTCATCAAGACAAAATATCTCGGGGTGCGCCCACACATCAGCACTATCTTGGGCTACATAAATGGGAATATCGCCAATAATGTAAATGCCGCTCATATTGGCATAGGATTTAAGTTCAGACCACTGGCGGAAAAATTCAAATTGGACAAACTTATAATAGAAGATTTCCGATTTTAATTTTTCCCTAGCTTTATCTATTGCTGCTGGTTCACGCTTGACCAGTTCCGCCTCCCAAGTATGCCAACTGGTATTATTATGAGTGTCTTTGATCGCCATAAATAAGGCGTAATCATCTAACCAATAGGCTTTGCTGTCACAAAAACCAGCAAATTCCTTTTGTTGTAAAGGTGTGGCCTTAACTTGAAAATGATTACAAGCTTTTTGTAGCAAAGCAGTCTTGAGAGACTTGACTCCCTCATAGTCTATCTGAGAGTCGTTAAATACTGGTAAATTAGCAAAGTCCTCTTCAGTTAGTAAACCTTGCTCTTGCAGCTGTTCTGGACTGATGAGCATAGGGTTTCCCGCCATGGCTGAATATGCAGCATAAGGAGAATTACCGTATCCCGTTGGTCCTAAAGGTAAAACTTGCCAATATTGCTGGTAACTCTCTCTGAGGAAATCAATAAATTTATAGGCTTCTAAGCCTAAATCTCCAATACCAAATCGGCTGGGGAAGGATGTAGGATGCAATAAAATACCACTGGATCTAGGAAAAGGCATATTTAAGTTCAAATATAACAAGAAGTTATCCCATCAAATCTATCATGACTTACAGAAACCCCGCACCCACCGTTGACATCATTATTGAATTGGTAGACCGTCCACATCGACCAATAGTATTAATTGAGCGACAGAATTTACCTTTTGGTTGGGCTATTCCCGGTGGTTTTGTTGATTATGGTGAACCTGTAGAGGTGGCGGCGCGACGAGAAGCACAGGAAGAAACGGGTTTGAAAGTCGAGTTAATTACACAATTCTTGGTATATTCTGACCCTAGTCGCGATCGCCGTCAGCATACCATCAGCATTGTGTTTTTAGCAACAGCCACGGGGGAACCAATGGCAGGTGATGATGCCAAAAATATAGGCATTTTTGAGTCTTGGCGTGTACCGAGTAATTTATGTTTTGACCATGATCGCATTCTCCGGGATTATTGGCATTATCGCCATTATGGGCTACGTCCCCAGTTGGGTTTTGATTAATTAACCACAGATGTACATAGAATAAAATGAATAAATTATTACTCTATAATGTGTTGGTAGTACTTGAGGGTGCATTATGAATGTTGAGGAATTGTTAGAGCAATATGCCGCAGGAGAACGGCAATTTCAAAACGCCAATTTTAGCGGTGTAGACTTGAGAGGGGCACAGTTAAATGATATAGATTTACACAAAACAGATTTAAGTGGAGTAGATTTAAGTGAAGCTAAATTAAAAAAAGCTAATCTCTGGGAAGCAAATCTGTCTAGGGCTGCTTTAAAATGTACAAATTTGACTCAAATTAGGGGCTATCGGCTTAATTTAAGTTGGGCTGACCTGACTGGTGTTGATTTAAGTTTTGCAAATTTGGAAGAGGCGAATCTTTCTGGCGCAAATTTCACCCAAGCTAACCTAATCCATACTAATCTGATGAAAGCATTATGGGAAAACTGCAATCTGCACAAAGCCCAACTTCGGGGAGTCCGGTTAGATAAATCTAATTTGTCAGGGGTGAATTTAGCTCAGGCGAATTTAGTTGGGGCTTCTCTAGAACAAGCAAACCTCAAGGGGGCCTGTTTGCAAGGGGCTAATTTGGAAAGAGTCTGTCTGACAGATGCAAATTTAATGCTAGCAAATTTCGATGGTGCAAATTTACAACGGGCAATTTTAACCGGAGCCAATATTTATGGGGCGAGCTTTGACAATGCTGACCTCACTGGTGCAATAATGCCTGATGGGGAAGTGTACCAACAGCCAAACACCTGTGACGGAGAAATTGGCACAGGGGAAACATTATTAGAAAACATGATATCTATGAATCGTCAAGTAATTCGTACTGATAAAGCACCGGCTCCGGTGGGACCCTATAATCAAGCCATCGCCGCTAACGGTCAAATGATCTTTGTGGCTGGACAAATTGCCATTGACCCCCGACTGGGTGATGTCATCTACACAGATGATGTTAAAAAGCAAACTGAGCAAGTTATGGCTAATCTAGAAGCTATTCTGACAGCCTCTGGTGCCACATTTGAAAGTGTGGTCAAAACTACAGTATTTTTAGCTGATATGAATGATTTTGCCGTAGTCAATGCGGTTTATGCTCAATATTTTCCTGAAGCTACAGCCCCAGCCCGTGCTTGTGTCCAGGTTTCTCGTCTACCAAAGAATGTTTTGGTAGAAATCGATTGTATTGCGGTTGTTTAGCCTATTTTTGCCACAGGAAAATATTAGGCGATCGCCTAGATTGTACAGTCAATCCTAGGGCGATCGCCTTCAACTTCAGCCGAAAATTATTATTAATAATAATTGCCAATACCCATTGCCAAACAACAGGCAAGACAAAGAATGTTTTATGGAAGGATCACAAGCTTACCAGCGGTTTCAACCAATTTCCCGATGATGTATGACTCCCTGTGGGCAATTATGTGACTGCTGTTGCTTCTTGCAATGAGCAAAATGCTTATCCATAATTGCCGGAACTTGTGTATATGGAATACGACTATAACGGGTTTTGTCTGGCATCACTATATTAGGGCCAGCCTTGCATTTTTTCATACAGCCAGTACCTTTAATACTCACTTGATCTTCCAACCCACGATGACTTAAAGCAGCCTCCAACGCTTGACAAACTGCTTTACCGCCACGCTTCATACAATCAGACTTGTGACACACCAAAATAGTGTCTTTATTTTTACTTATTTTTTCCTGCGTGTTTTTGATGTCCGGGGGTTCTATGACTGAGGTAACCGTTGCAACCGTCTCGATATGAGAACGTACTGCCATCACACGCTCCGCTTTCAATATAACTTTATCTTTTTTTATATCATGCTTTTGAGAACCAACAACTTGCAGCCAACTACCAGGCGCTAAACGCAAGTCAAAAGCCGCGCGTAAATGTTTAGCAAGTTTAACATAGCATTCACCCTCAGCAGTGTCTAATAACAAGCCCTTGAGGTTGTAGCCATCTTTAATGACAAAATCTATGAATTTTCCTTCTAGGCGAAATTCCGATATTTCTCTACTGTAAGATGCACTCATTTTGCTTAATCTCTCCTTAACTAACTCAGCCTAAATAGGTGTTGTGTGTCAAAACTTCAGAAATTTCGGTAACGACTTTTCCAGCAGCATTCCAGACTCCAAATCAAATCCTGTCGAGATGCTGTTAACTGCTGTATTACAGACCAGACTTGAACCATTGCTAAAGGGGTGTTAATCTCAACCCTCAATGGTTGGTTAGTCTCACAGGAACAGGGGATATCTAATTCATGTAAGCGTTTATACACTTGCCATCGGTCTGCCCAGTCCACCTCTACGCCTACAATAAAATTTTTCTCGATTTGTGAACGTAACCGTTTCAACAGACTAGCCCTCAACTTGCAACCCATTAGTGCTTTAAGCCCCTGAACTGAAAAATCTTGGGGAATAATGCCTCTTTAATATCAGCATACCTTAAATGAAAAGTTTTCTCAATTGAATCAAAAAAAGATCACAAATTTCTCATACTTTCCGGTTATGAATTAGGAAGTGGGTAGTGGTGAGTGTGGGAGGAATAGGCGATTGAGTTGTGACTCATTGCGACCAATGACTGGAAATCTCCCATGTTTGAGCGGGAAAATGACTGAAATTGTTAAACTTCATCCCCTAGAAGGTTAAAATTTTACTAATTCCCCTAATTACCTGGGTTGTTTGGCGGGTGGAAACGTAAAGATCATCTCCTTTGCTGATGAAAAACCTGAAAGTTGGAAGGGATGAGATTGGTTATGTTTAGAAAATAATTGCTAGATACTGTTATTAGTTGATTAATCATAACTGTGATGAGATCCCTGGCATCATTCCAGTTCTCATAAAAAACCATATTTACAGAAATAAAAATCTAATTTTTTTGTTATTAATCGCTGTTGATTTCTTCTAAAAATGTTAATATATAAAAGATAAGCAGTTAAAAGCCATAACTGTGAAAAAGCGAGGAGAACAATGTCTGATACACAAACTTTAGTACAAAATTTTGGTCAGGTTTATGACAATCCTGTACTGCTAGATCATAGTGTTACTGCTCCGGTAACAGAAGGTTTCAACGTTGTGTTAGCTAGCTTCCAAGCACTATATTTACAATATCAAAAGCATCATTTTGTAGTAGAAGGTTCAGAATTTTACTCACTGCATGAGTTCTTTAGCGACAACTACGAACAAGTACAAAGTCATGTCCATGAAATTGGCGAGCGCCTAAACGGGCTGGGTGGTGTACCAGCGGCTAGTTTTAGTAAGTTAGCGGAACTTACCTGTTTTGAGCCAGAACCCGACGGTGTATATTCTTGCCGCCAAATGATAGAAAATGATTTAGCAGCAGAACAAGCCATTATTAAGGTTATTCGTCGTCAAGCTTCTCAGGCAGAGAGTTTAGGCGACCGTGGTACCCGCTATCTCTATGAACAAATTCTGTTAAAAACTGAGGAAAGGGCTTACCATTTAGCTCATTTCCTGGGTAAAGATAGCTTAACTTTAGGATTTGTCCAAACTGCTGAAAATTAGAGTTTGATAATTGGATTCGCGTCAAGTCTGCTCTCAGATAGTAGTTGACAGACTTAAACATTAAGAAGATATACAAAAGCCAGGTGTTTTAACTCCCAAGGGTTGAAACACCTGCTTTTTTAATGTATGGCAATAATGTTCAAGCTAGTTAGAACATAAACTGACCATGAAACTTGGAGGATATATGAAAAGTTTTTGGCGAAAATAATTCGCTACTATACCAAGGCTTTTAAGCCCGGGTTCGTGGCTTTTGTCGTAGTAGATATGATTTCCAATCACTCAAATTAGATAAAGTTCTCAGATATATTCTAAAAAGTATTAGTTGCAATTGAAGATATTTACTAATAGTCCAATTTCTGTTATTGATAATTTATTCTATTACTAGAAAACTTACATATCTTAATAAAAATGTGACGGGACATGGGAAGAAAATTAGACCTTTACCTCAAAAATTGCTTGATGGTGGGAAAAGCAGTGGAACTTATGGAGGATTCATATATTTTGTAATCAGCCATACTGCACAAGGACAGTACATCCACAAAAAGGTAGGCTATAGTAGTTTCCTTGATACAATGGCTGGCGTATTAGGTAAGCGCCCCCCAGTCCCTATGCGCTATCCAACCTGGAAAACTTAATAATAAATAATCTGACAAAGGCGAAAGACCTTTAAAATAATCAGGATTTGTATTCTCTTACTCCAACGCAACAACTATGCCCCGCCGTCAAGACATCCGGAAAATACTACTGTTAGGCTCTGGTCCTATCGTCATCGGTCAAGCCTGTGAATTCGACTACTCCGGTACTCAAGCCTGTAAAGCACTGCGAGAAGAAGGCTATGAAGTAGTCTTAGTTAATTCTAACCCGGCAACAATTATGACTGATCCAGAAACAGCGGATCGCACCTATATTGAGCCACTAACACCGGATATGGTCGAAAAGGTTATCGCCAAAGAACGCCCTGATGCCCTCCTACCTACCATGGGAGGACAAACAGCACTCAATCTTGCCGTAGCCCTAGCGAAAAATGGCGCATTGGATAAGTATAACGTTGAACTAATCGGCGCTAAATTACCAGCCATCGAGAAAGCGGAAGACCGCAAACTGTTTAATGAAGCTATGGAAAAAATCGGGGTGGCTGTTTGTCCTAGTGGTACGGCTTCATCTTTATCAGCGGCCAAAGAAATCGCCGATCGCATTGGCAGTTATCCCCTAATTATACGTCCTGCCTTTACAATGGGGGGGACTGGTGGCGGTATTGCCTATAATCAAGAAGAATTTGAAGAAATGGCACAGGTAGGTATAGATGCTAGCCCAGTGTCGCAAATTCTCATAGACCAATCCCTACTCGGTTGGAAAGAATACGAGTTGGAAGTCATGCGGGATTTGGCAGATAATGTAGTGATTATCTGTTCGATTGAAAACCTAGACCCGATGGGGATTCACACGGGTGATTCCATTACTGTTGCCCCTGCCCAAACGCTGACTGATAAGGAATATCAGAGGCTCCGGGATATGGCAATTAAAATTATCCGGGAGATTGGCGTAGAAACCGGCGGCTCTAATATCCAATTTGCGGTTAATCCCGTGACTGGTGATGTGGTGGTGATTGAAATGAACCCTCGTGTTTCCCGCAGTTCCGCCCTAGCTTCCAAAGCTACGGGTTTCCCCATTGCCAAAATTGCGGCCAAGCTAGCTGTGGGATACACCCTGGATGAAATTAAAAATGATATCACTAAGCAAACCCCCGCATCCTTTGAACCGACTATTGACTATGTAGTTACTAAAATTCCCCGCTTCGCTTTTGAAAAGTTTCCTGGTTCTGACCCTGTGCTGACAACTCAAATGAAGTCAGTGGGTGAAGCCATGGCCATTGGGCGGACATTTAATGAGTCTTTCCAAAAGGCTTTCCGTTCTCTAGAAACTGGACGGGCTGGCTGGGGTTGTGACCAATCGGAAAAGTTGCCAAGTGGTGAACAAATTCGCGCTCAATTGCGAACCCCTCATCCCGATCGCATTTTTGCGGTGCGCCATGCTTTACAATTGGGGTTAAGTAGCGAGGAAATCTACGAACTTACGGCCATTGATCCGTGGTTCTTGGATAAAATGCAGCAACTGCTGGATGTGGAAAAGTTCCTGAAGCGCACACCTTTACACCAGTTGACAAAAGAGCATTTATATGCAATTAAACGGGATGGCTTTAGCGATCGCCAGATTGCCTTTGCTACTAAGACGAGTGAGGATGAAGTCCGCAATTACCGTAAACAATTGGGAGTAATTCCGGTTTATAAAACTGTAGATACCTGTGCGGCTGAGTTTGAAGCTTTCACTCCTTACTATTACTCTACCTACGAAGCAGAAACCGAGGTTTTACCCACCACTAAGCCGAAAGTGATGATTTTGGGCGGTGGTCCTAACCGCATCGGCCAGGGAATTGAGTTTGACTATTGTTGTTGTCACGCGGCCTATGCTTTGAAGAAAGCGGGATTTGAGACAATTATGGTTAATTCTAATCCTGAAACGGTTTCTACAGATTATGACACGAGCGATCGCCTGTACTTTGAGCCGTTAACCAAAGAAGATGTGATCAACATTATCGAAGCTGAAAATCCCGTAGGTATAATTATTCAGTTTGGGGGACAAACACCCCTAAAATTGGCGGTTCCTTTACAGGAATTTCTTAACCAGAACACCGATCTCCCCACGAAAATTTGGGGAACATCGCCGGATTCCATTGACATGGCGGAAGATCGAGAACGTTTCGAGAAGATTCTTAATCAGTTGAATATTTCTCAACCCCCTAATGGTATTGCTCGCAGTTACGAAGATGCGCTGATTGTCGCTCAACGCATTGGTTATCCAGTGGTAGTGCGCCCTAGTTACGTCTTGGGAGGACGAGCCATGGAAATTGTCTATTCTGATACAGAATTAGAACGTTACATGACCTTTGCCGTTCAGGTAGAACCAGATCATCCTATTTTAATTGATAAGTTTCTCGAAAATGCCATTGAAGTCGATGTGGATGCCATCGCTGACCACACGGGGAATGTGGTGATTGGTGGCATTATGGAACACATTGAGCAGGCGGGTATTCACTCAGGGGATTCTGCCTGTTCTCTACCATCCATTTCCCTGTCTCCAGCAGTTCTGCAACAAATCCGCACTTGGACGGTGCAATTAGCTCAAGCATTGTCTGTGGTCGGATTGATGAATATTCAGTTTGCTGTTGTGGGCGCGCAAGGGTATTCTCCCCAAGTTTATATTCTAGAGGCTAACCCCCGGGCTTCGCGTACTGTGCCATTTGTATCTAAAGCTACGGGTGTACCTTTAGCAAAACTGGCATCTTTAATTATGTCGGGGAAAACTTTAGCAGAACTCAACTTAACTCAGGAAGTGATTCCATCTCATATCGCTGTGAAGGAAGCAGTATTACCGTTTAATAAATTTCCGGGAACTGACACTATATTAGGTCCAGAAATGCGCTCGACTGGTGAGGTAATGGGGATTGACACCGACTTTGGGCGGGCTTTTGCTAAGGCAGAATTAGCTGCTGGCGAGTTTTTACCCCTTAAGGGTACTGTGTTTGTCTCCATGAGCGATCGCGATAAATCTGACGCGGCGAATGTGGTGAAGGAACTGATGCAATTGGGCTTTACTGTCATGGCTACATTAGGTACACGCCGTGTCCTCCAGGAACACGGGCTAGATGTTGAGTTAGTCCTGAAACTCCATGAAGGTCGTCCCCACGTGCTGGATGCAATTAAAAATCAGAAAATTCAATTGATTATTAATACACCTTCTGGGGAAGAAGCCCAAACTGATGCTAGGTTAATCCGGCGTACAGCCTTAGCCTACAAAATCCCCATTGTGACTACTATTGCTGGCGCTAGAGCTACTGTGGCAGCTATTCGTTCGCTGCAAAATACTACTTTAGATGTCAAGGTGATCCAAGATTACTGCAAGGTGGGTGAATTAGGGGCTAGCACCTGAGAATTTCGGGCTTATACGAACAAAGTGGTCAGGCAAAGTTGACCACTTTGCTTTTTTGGGTAATGTCCACTCAGCAGTATTTACAGGAAAAATTAAGTAATTATTATAGAACCATAATTATTATTTATATTGAGATATGTTAAGAAATATGAGCGAATACGATTAGTATTTCGTAATGGGATAAGTCTGGATACGCTCTTAGCACAGCTATGGTGCGGGGTTAAGGTCATTCGTAATCAAGAGGATACAAATGTGATCGAACTCTATAAATTGTGGCTCTGGCAAGACGCATAGATTAAAACAGGAGGAAAAGGGCAAAATACAACACTTGTGGTGATTAAACCTGTGGATTTCGCCAATTATGTCCACTGGTAGTGTTTCTAACCATTGCTAAAGATAATGATATCCATTAGCAAATGTCACAAAAATCAGCGTCTACAGGTATTGGCATCTTTTATCATAAATGTTACAGTTTTTAATATAGATACAAGAAATGTTTGATTTATTAAGTTTTATCTAACCTAAGACAGATGTGGAAAATGAGACATAAATTATAGAGTCTAGCCGCCAAGCCCTAAGCCAGGGAACAAAGTAGCCGATGATCACATCGGAATGTATAAAGTAGTAACCTGAGCAACAGTTATTATTCTCAGTGGGTTATATCCCACAACAACAAAGATCAGTTAATTACCCTACCGTTACATCCATCATTAATTACCAAAGAGTAGCGCCATGAAGACCGCTCAGACAGCCACAGACCTCGTGCGGACTTACCTGCGTGAGATTGGCCGTGTGCCACTCTTAACCCACGAGGAGGAAATTTTCTACGGTAAACAGGTGCAATTTTCTCGTATTTTGCACGATGTCAGGGATTCTCTGGTTAACCAGAAGGGTCGTCAACCTAGTCTAGAAGAGTGGGCGAAAGCTGCAAATCTAGAAGTAACAGAGTTGGAAGATGCGATCGCCCAGGGTGAAATCGCTAAACGCAAGATGGTAGAAGCCAATTTGCGTCTGGTAGTATCAGTTGCCAAAAAGTACATTAAGCGTAACGTTGATCTATTAGATTTGATTCAAGAAGGTAGTATTGGGATGCAGCGGGGTGTAGAAAAGTTTGACCCCACCAAGGGGTACAGATTTTCTACCTATGCTTATTGGTGGATACGTCAAGCCATCACCAGGGCGATCGCTGAAAAGGCTCGGACTATCCGATTACCAATTCACATTACTGAAAAACTCAATAAAATCAAAAAGGCACAACGGCAATTATCGCAACAACTGGGACGCGCACCGTCAGCTGCTGAACTGGCTCTAGAGTTAGATTTAACACCCAAACAGGTACGGGAGTATCTGGAAAAGGCGCGGTTACCTTTATCTTTAGATTTGCGGTTGGGTGATAACTACGACACCGAACTGGGGGAAATGTTAGAAGATCCCGGAGCTTCTCCAGAAGAGTTTGTCATGCAGTCTTCTCTATCTTCTGACTTAGAGCGCCTCATGGATGAACTTACCCCGCAACAAAAGGAGGTAATTAAATTGCGCTTTGGCTTACTAGATGGACAGGCTCTAACTTTAGCGAAAATAGGTGATCTTCTCCAGATTAGTCGTGAACGAGTCCGGCAAATCGAACGAGAAGCCTTAAGTAAACTTCGTAAATCTAAAGCTAACATGAACGAATATTTAGCAAGTTGAGTACAGACGCGAGTGATCGCGTCTTTCTCAGGAATACTTGTGAGCAGAGTTTAGGTTAAGATGAGAAAGTACGCTACTGGAGGT
Organism: Anabaenopsis tanganyikae CS-531; assembly: GCF_029891675.1. Classification (NCBI taxonomy): domain Bacteria; kingdom Bacillati; phylum Cyanobacteriota; class Cyanophyceae; order Nostocales; family Nodulariaceae; genus Anabaenopsis; species Anabaenopsis tanganyikae. The sequence continues at coordinate 14,332 of NZ_JANQDF010000045.1, read as the reverse complement.
ACGGTTACATCGACTTTAAGCATGGACTTAGACTGTTAAATTAGATTGATAGGAACAGTTTATCGGCTGTTCAAATAACTAAATTATTATTCAAGTTGCAAACACCACACTACAGTTAGTAGTGTGAGTACAGGAGGTACAAGATGAGTAACCAATCCAAGAAGGTCTCAGAATTTTTTAACGGTGATTCAGAAACTACTAACTTACTGTGGCAATACGTTAAATCTCTGACTCCGGACACAGTTACCCAACTATCAAAGCCAACTTCCTCTGAAGTTATTCAGGTAATGGAGCGTAATATCATTGGATTATTAGGCAACCTACCTTCAGAACACTTCGACATTACAATCACCACCAGTCGGGAAAGTCTTGGTCAGCTACTGGCTTCGGCAATGATTAGCGGTTATTTTCTCCGGAACGCTGAACAGAGAATGCATTTTGAAACTGTTTTACAAGGAACCGAAGAGAATCATCACGCAGTTGACTCATGATTTCTAATTTTCCCTAAAAAAGTCAATACTGTTACCTAAATCTTACATCAAACGCCTTCAGGCAATGGGTGTGCGTGCAGGGCATTTAGTCTCCGGGGAGGACGGACTCACCAATAATCCCCTTAACTTTTTTACTTTAGCGGAGTCTCCACCCCCCGATAATATATGAGTACAACTAGTTCTTCTTGCCAACCTCACAAAATTATCGGTGTGGCGGTAATTTGGAACCAGCATCAGCAAATTTTAATTGATCGTCGTCTTCCCCAAGGTGTGATGGGTGGTTTATGGGAGTTTCCCGGAGGCAAAATTGAGCCTGGTGAAACCATCGAAGAATGTATTAAACGAGAAATTAAAGAAGAACTAGCCATAGAAATCGCGGTGGGAGAGCATTTAATTACTATTGATCATACTTATACTCATTTGCGGGTTACTCTGATGGTGTATCATTGTCGTCTAATTATGGGTATTCCTCAAACCATAGGGTGCGATGAAATTTGCTGGGTGGATTTGGATGATCTGGAAAAATTTACCTTTCCCGAGGCTAATAGTCAAATTATCGCAGCGTTAAGGCGGGAAGTTAGAAATTGATATTATTTTTGAATAAAAGACTTTTTGGTGTACTGGAGCCTGTTGCATTATCTAAGTAGTGATCCTGTTGCCGGGGGGATGATATAATATTTCATTAACTGCATGGGTATCAGTAAGCAAATGCCTAAGACCGTTAGTGATGTTATGACCTGTGACCCAATTGTTGTGGGAAAGGAAACTCCACTTCAGGAGGCCATTCAAATTATGGCAGAAAAACGCATTAGTGGTTTACCAGTGGTGGATAACGCTGGTAAGCTGGTGGGTATTATTTCAGAAACAGACTTGATGTGGCAAGAAACTGGTGTGACTCCTCCGGCTTACATCATGTTTCTAGACAGCGTCATCTATTTACAAAACCCCGCTACTTATGAAAGGGAAATACACAAGGTATTGGGACAAACTGTTGGGGAGGTAATGAGTCCCAATGCTGTAAGTATTTCACCGGATAAAACTGTCAAAGCAGCAGCACAATTGATGCATGAACGGAATGTTCACCGCCTACCAGTGATTGACGGCGAGAGTCAGGTGGTTGGTATCCTTACCCGTGGTGATATTGTTCGGGCTATGGCAAGTAGTTAATATTCAAGGCTTTTTAAAAAAATTTACAAAATTTAGGACAAATAAATGAATATTACTAATATTACTTCTGAGTCTGTCCGGCAGTTGCTGAGTTCGGAAAATCTGGGCGATCGCTTGCGTGGTGTTAATCAAGTTCGTGAACTGGAACCAGCAACGGCTTTTGAACTGATTCAAGTTGCTATGGGTGACCGTAATTCGCGAGTAAGATACTCAGCAGTAAGTCAGATGGATACTCTGGGAAGGCAAAATTTAGAGTTGTCTTTGGATGTATTGCGCGGTATGCTCAATGACCCTGAACCTGATGTACAAGCTGCTGCGGCTGATTGTTTGGGGGCGTTAAAACTCGAAGATGCTTTTGAAGATTTACAGCAACTTTACAATACAAGCCCTGAATGGCTGGTGCAGTTTAGTGTTATTGCGACATTGGGAGAGTTGGGTGATCCACGGGGCTTTGAACTACTCAAAGAAGCACTATCATCAAAAAATGAATTAGTCCAAACAGCTGCGATTAGTTCGTTGGGTGAGTTGGGAGATATGGAAGCAGTTCCCCTTTTAGCTCCCTTTATTACTAGCTCCGACTGGCAAATCCGTTATAGGGTTGTTCAAGCTTTGAGTCGTTTAGGTGGTACTGATGCTCACTTGCTTTTAGAAACTCTTACTGATGACGAAGTGGAAGCGGTAGCTAATGAAGCTAAAAAATCTTTAAATTTGGCTTGATTCTCTCAACTTCCATATACTTGAGGCCAAGTTGTGACTATAAAAACTACAACTGCGGCGATCGCTAAAACTCCTTGAATTAAGTTTCCAATTACCGAACCCACTATAATGCCTACACCAGCCTTAACTGCTGGCCATAGTTCGCGTCGGTAAATAAACTCAGCAATAATTGCGCCTAGTAGCGGACCTAATAAAATTCCTAACAGAGGTCCGCCGAAGGGTAAGGTTGGTAGTAAGCCAAAAAAGCCTAATATCAATCCTAGGATAGCGCCGATTTGTCCCCACTTACTAGCACCGGCTTTTTTTGCTCCTAAGTAGCCAGCTAGAAAATCTACGGCGATGCTGAGAATTAAAACTACAATTGTGACAACCAGTGGTATTTTGATGGCTGCAAAGGAACTACCCAGTATACCCCAAATAATCATAGAAGTTAGAATTAAACTGCTTCCGGGTATACCGGGAACCACCGAACCAATTACCCCCACTACCATGAGGGTAATTAGTAGCCAATAAGTAAGCATAAGGTTTTAAATCTCCATATTAGCTAGCAAGGAGGAATGCAAGGTTACTGCTAATTTATCAGCAATTCCCGCAATCCATTGTTCATCTTGTTTGGTGTAGCTGCGGGGTGCATTGGCTCCTAAAATCATCACTCCTTCCTGACCAATTGGTTGACAAATTACACCTTGTGTGTTTTCTGGTAAGTAATCAAATTCAATTCTCCCGGGGTATACTTTCAAAGCTACGAGATAAATTGGCTTTTGTGTTTCCAATACTCGTTTGAGGATGGGACCTGGTATTACTTTCGATTTAGCACCCAGAATACCACGACGCAGGAGAACCTGGTTTTTATACACTACTACCAGTGAGCGGGTGACTGTATTAGTTAATAATAAACGAGATGCCCACGCTAGTTCGGTTTTGACGGTCTCTGGTAAGTCTGGTGCAAGTACAAAACCTTCTTCCCCAATTAATTCTACAGAATCAGGCGATCGCGGCTGTACTTGCTGCCATATTAAACCTGTGAGAATCAAAACTGCACTCAAAATTACGCCCACTACATCCCCACGTGCTTGGGACTCTGTTAGTTCTGGAGTCAGCAACCGGTTAATTAGCAAAAGTACAGCGCCTAACCCACCCACAGCTAGGGGTAAACGGCGTAAAATTTTATTGGGGTCAGATTTGGCCATTAGTGGTTAGTCATTAGTGATTAGTCATTAGTTGCGAGAATACAACTATTGACTTTTTACAACTGTGCTTATTCCTCGCCTGGTTCAATTATCCTCTGAAACAAATAACCAGTACCTCTAGCTGTGAGAATTAATTCTGGATTACTAGGATCATCTTCTAATTTAGCCCGCAAACGGGAAATATGTACGTCTACGACACGGGTATCTACATGGCGTTCTGGTGTGTAACCCCATACTTCCTGTAAGATTTCTGAGCGAGAAAATGCTTCTCCCGAACGGCTAACTAGTAGCTCTAGGAGACTAAATTCCATACCTGTCAACCGAATGCGCTCATCCCCTTTGTAGACTTGGCGTTTGTTGGTGTCTATTCTAATGTTACCAACATGAATCACCCCGGAGCTAGGAATACCAGAAGCCCCTGTTTTGTCTACTCGTCTGAGTACTGAGCGAATGCGAGCTTCTAGCTCTTTGGGGGAAAATGGTTTGACAACATAGTCATCAGCACCTAATTCTAGACCGGTGATGCGATCGGCAACGTCCCCCAAGGCTGTTAGCATGATAATGGGAACATCGGATTCTTTACGCAATTCTTGACATACGCCGTAGCCATCCAGCTTTGGCATCATCACATCTAGCACTACTAGGTCAGGTTCTGATTTGCGAAAGGTTTCTAAAGCTTCTTCTCCATCTCCCGCAGTGACCACATCGTAGCCAATCATGGAAAGGCGCGTTTCCAAAATCCGGCGAATACTGGCTTCGTCGTCTACCACCAAGATTTTTTCTTTATGGCTTTCCAAGTTTCTCTATGCTCCTTAACTAAAATTTAACATGATTAATTTTTAATACCATAATATTAAGATATCATTCCATCAATTGATTGGGAAAAAGCTCTAACTCTTATTCTTATTTGATTTTAGTTTTGACCAACAATTAAGAAAACATTAAGATTTTTGAACAACTTTAAATAATGGCAAAGCCTAAAACCTTTTACATTTGTAACGAGTGTGGAGCAGAATCTCCCCAGTGGTTTGGTAAGTGTCCAGCTTGTGGTACATATAATTCTTTAGAAGAGCAAATTACGATTCAATCATCAGTAGATGTGCTGACTAGGGGTGGGATAACTGGTTGGCAAGGAAGTCACAATCCTGGTAAATCTACGGTTAAACCAGCAAAACCTAGAGCTTCCCTGACATTTGATCAAATTAGCGATCGCCAAATCGCCCGTTGGGAATCTGGGTATGGTGAACTTGATCGCGTGCTAGGTGGTGGTGTTGTCCCTGGTTCCATGGTGCTAATTGGTGGTGATCCGGGAATTGGTAAATCTACTTTACTACTACAAGTATCAAACCAGTTAGCGCAAAAATACCGCATTCTCTACGTCACAGGAGAAGAATCAGGACAACAGGTAAAATTGCGAGCCTCTCGCTTGGGAGTAGCAAAAACCCAGCATCTCACCAGTGAGCAATCAGAAGCCACAGCAAACGAGGTAGGAGAAGAGGGTATAAATGCTGATTTATATGTATTACCAGAAACAGACTTAGAAGAAATATTAAAGGAGATGGACTCACTAAGGCCGAATCTGGCGGTAATTGACAGTATTCAAACAATATTTTTTCCGGCGCTGACCTCAGCACCCGGTTCTGTGGCCCAGGTGAGGGAGTGTACAGCAGCTTTGATGAAGGTGGCAAAACATGAAGATATTACGATGTTAATTGTCGGACACGTCACTAAGGAAGGAGCCATCGCCGGACCGAAGGTTTTAGAACATTTAGTAGATACAGTATTATATTTTGAGGGCGATCGCTTTGCCTCCCACAGGTTATTAAGAACTGTCAAGAATCGTTTCGGTGCCACTCACGAAATTGGTATTTTTGAAATGGTGCAGAACGGACTGCGAGAAGTGCCTAATCCTTCAGAGTTATTTTTAGGTAACCGTGATGACCCAGCACCGGGAACAGCTCTTGTGGTAGCTTGTGAGGGTACTCGCCCCATTGTAGTAGAATTACAGGCTTTGGTCAGTCCTACTAGTTACCCTTCTCCCCGGCGTGCAGGTACAGGGATAGACTATAACCGTCTGGTGCAGATTCTGGCTGTTTTAGAGAAGCGGGTCGGGATTCCCATGTCAAAATTAGATTCTTACGTGGCCTCAGCGGGTGGTTTAAATGTGGAGGAACCAGCGGTGGATTTAGGAATAGCCGTCGCTATTGTTGCCAGTTTCCGCGATCGCATAGTTGAGCCGGGTACAATATTAATTGGTGAAGTGGGATTAGGGGGACAAGTGCGATCTGTGTCTCAAATGGAACTACGATTAAAAGAAGCTGCTAAACTGGGATTTAAACGAGCAATCGTTCCTAAAGGGCAAAAATACCCCGATTTTAACATCGAGATATTAGCAGTATCTAAAGTGATAGATGCAATTATTGCCGCCATTCCCCACCAAACCCTAGAGGACAGCGATTTAGAACTGGAGGAGGAGGAATACACCTCACAGTAGGGGTAACTCATTGACAAGTTTTTCCGGAAACCAGCACCCTAAATATACAGCATATCTCATCTGCTTAGAAGACGGGCTTGCCTGCCCGTCCCATGAGATTTACTATATTAATATCTGTGTAGTTCATTGACTGGAGAGGTGCTGTATATATATCCGTATTATATCCGCACAAGCCCAACCAGTGAGCAAATAATCACAGTCAATGAGTAAACAAAAGCCTTTAAAATCATCAAACCTGCTTTTTGAAAGGGTCATGGCAATCATGGCCACGGTTAATTTATGTTTAGTATTTTTTAACTTAACTTACATACCGTGGCGGGATTTCTATTTACGGAATTTACCCCAAATTACCCGAGTTTATGACCCTGTTAAGGGTATTGAAGACCATAGAGAAACGAGAAATTATTTAAATAAAGTAGACGCACTCCAAGACCAGGTGAGTCAAACGGGGCTAACTTCCCCAGAAGCCAAAATTAAGTTAGAAGAACTTGGTCGTCTCAGTAATGAGATGGTGGACGGTAACCCCTTTGCAGCAGTGAATAAAGGTGGTAATTTTGAAAAAGCTAAAAATCGGATGCGCGATCGCATCGGTCAAGAATCTGCAAAACAGTCTTTTAATACCTTCTGGAGTCGAGAGTATTTATCGACACAAGGATGGAACCAAGAGATTAACTTTTTTAACAGACAAATCCGACCTTTAATAGCCAGCAACTATTTCCGCCGCATCGGGGAAAATGGGGAATTGCTTGATAACTTTTGGCAGATTGATTTACCCTTTATCTTGCTATTTGGCATAGAATTATTGGGGTGCTCCTTTTATTTGCGCAGTCGTCATCCCAATTTTACCTGGGTAAATGCTATATTGTGGCGCTGGTATGACTTGTTCTTAGTATTGCCTTTTTGGCGTTGGTTACGGGTAATACCGGTAACAGTGCGCCTACACCAAGCCAGGTTATTAAATCTTCAGCCCTTGCAGCAGCAAATAAACCAATCAATATTAGCGAATTTTGCCGAAGACCTCACAGAAATAGTGGTAGTCAGAGTCATTAACCAGCTTCAAGGTTCAATTCGCAGCGGCGATTTCACCAGATGGCTGACGCAAAAACAAAATGCGAGTCCCTATATAAATATTAACAACATCAATGAAATAGAAGCGATCACGAATATTTTAGTGCAAACTGTAGTCTATCAAGTACTGCCGAAAGTTCAACCAGAAATCATTGCCATTTTACGTCACAATATTGCCACCACCATTAATCAAGTCCCTCTTTATCGCCACCTTGTACCTTGGGGATTAGGTAATATACAAGCCCAACTCAGTGAGCAACTAGCAACTCAACTTACCAGAAACCTTTACAGCGCGGTCACTACAGCTATGAAAGACCCTGTAGGAGGCAAACTTTCTATTCAACTAGCGCAAAGCTTTAGCAAAATATTCTCCGAAGAAGTACAGCAAAAACACGTAATTGCGGAAATTCAAAGCTTAATGTCTGACTACCTCGAAGAACTTAAGCTCAACTATGTCCAGCGGTTATCCCAAGAAGACATAGACCAGATTATGGAACAAACCAGACAGCTAAAAATACAAGCATCAGTAGATAACAATAACATTCTCCCGGTTAAGAACCAAAATTAGCTCAAAATGATGGATATCAGTGGAATAAGGAGGATAAGGGCACAAGAGATTGACTAATAACCAGTGACCAATGACTATTTACTATAGACTCTTAAAGAAATGCGCTAAACTCGGAAGAGAGACGAACCATTATTGATTCGTCACAAGACTTCTTGGAAGATATCCCTATCGCAGGAAGTGGGTCGATGCCCACTTTTTTTATTGAAATTTCGCATGACTCATCCTTTAGTTTCACAAATTATCGATTTGGCAATACCAGTAGCAGCAGAACTGGGCTTGGAACTCGTTGGCATAGTTTTTCAGACTAACCAGCGTCCTCCAGTATTAAGGGTAGATATCCGCAACCCTCAAAAAGACACTGGACTGAATGATTGTGAGCTTATGAGTCGGGCTTTAGAAGCTTCCTTAGATGCGGCGGAGATCATTCCAGATGCTTATGTCTTGGAAGTGTCCAGTCCTGGAATTTCACGACAATTAATTACAGACAGGGAATTTATTTCCTTTAAGGGATTTCCTGTGATTATCTCCACTTCCCAACCCTACGATGGACAACAAGAGTGGATTGGTCAGTTGATTCGCCGGGATGAAGTCACTGTTTACTTAAACCAAAAAGGTCGTGTGATCGAAATTCCCCGCACTCTGATTACTAGGGTGCAACTAGATGAGCACCCATAGGTGAGGAACTCAGAGCTAGACAACAGTAACTGGAAGTAAAAGGCTAGGGAGTAGAGTCAAACTTTTCTCTAATCCCAAGCCTCTAATGTGTAGTTTCTCACTCTCCACCCCTTTGTATAGAGGAGAGTTTATTAGGGGTAATTGATGAATTATCTCTAACTTGGGAAAGTTGACAGGGCGCGGGTTGATTAATTGCGCCTCTAATTTTCCTTATCCCTATTTTTTTTAGACTCGATTTTAAAGGAGATTACTTATGTCAATGGTTAGTTTACCAGGATTAAAAGAATTAATTGAAAGTATCAGTCGTGAGCGCAATTTGCCACGTCTAGCAGTTCAGTCAGCTATTAGAGAAGCATTGCTTAAAGGCTACGAACGTTATCGTCGCGCCCAAAACTTAGAACGAAGACAATTTGATGAAGAGTATTTTGAGAATTTCGAGGTAGAACTTGACATCGAAGGAGAAGGATTTCGCGTTCTTTCTACGAAAAGCATTGTGCAATCAGTGGAGAACTCCGACCATCAGATATCCCTCGATGAAGTGCAACAGGTCGCTCCTGAAGCACAATTGGGAGACTCTGTAGTGCTGGATGTCACCCCAGATCAGCGAGAATTTGGTCGCATGGCAGCCATGCAAACCAAGCAAGTGCTGGCTCAGAAACTCCGGGATCAGCAACGCCAAATGGTGCAAGAAGAATTCCAAGACTTAGAAGGAACTGTCCTACAAGCTAGAGTTTTACGGTTTGAAAGACAATCGGTGATTTTGGCAGTGGCCAGTGGCTTTGGTCAGCCGGAAGTGGAAGCTGAATTACCAAAGCGAGAACAACTCCCCAATGATAATTATCGGGCTAATGCTACTTTTAAGGTGTATCTCAAAAAGGTTTCCCAAGGGCAACAACGGGGTCCTCAGTTGCTAGTATCCCGTGCTGATGCTGGTTTGGTTGTTTATCTGTTTGCTAACGAAGTCCCAGAAATTGAAGATGAGGTAGTCAGAATTGTTGCCGTAGCACGAGAAGCTAATCCGCCTTCCCGTTATGTTGGTCCTCGGACTAAAATTGCAGTAGATACCCTTGAGCGGGATGTAGACCCAGTTGGCGCTTGTATTGGTGCACGGGGGTCACGCATTCAAGTAGTAGTCAACGAATTACGTGGGGAAAAAATAGATGTGATTCGTTGGTCTCCAGATCCATCTACATATATTGCTAACGCTTTGAGTCCAGCCCGGGTGGATGAAGTCCGTCTCATGGATCCTGAAACCCGCCAAACTCACGTACTTGTAGCTGAAGATCAACTGAGTTTAGCTATTGGTAAGGAAGGACAAAATGTTCGTTTAGCAGCCCGTCTCACTGGTTGGAAAATCGACATCAAAGACAAAGCTAAGTACGATTATACGGGAGAGGATACTAAGTTCGCGGCTGCACGAGCCCAATATAAACCAGAGGCAGATGATCTGGAATTGGAGGAGCTAGATTATGAAAACCAAGAGGAACTAGAACAGGAGGAAGAAATTTTTGAGATCAGTGATCAAGATTAACTTATGACTCTGATGCAGTTATTATACTATTGACAAGATTACTAGTCTTAATGATTACCACAGAATCAATCATGCCACTATTAAGTAAAGATTGGTAAAGCCAACTTTATTTTCACAACCAGATTGCTCCCCTGTAGTCAAATAAGACCAATGAAACCGAATTATCGACGTTGTATTAGTTGCCGTCAAGTCGGCTTGAAAGAAGACTTTTGGCGGGTTGTCCGCGTTTTTCCATCCGGAAAGGTACAATTAGATCAGGGGATGGGGCGTTCTGCCTATATATGCCCCCAAATGAGTTGCCTACAAGCGGCTCAGAAAAAAAATAGACTGGGGCGATCGCTACATGCATCAGTGCCTGAAACACTGTATCAAACATTGTGGCAACGTCTAGGCCAAACCCATGCCCAAAATCAAAATTAACAACGGGTGGAAAAACCTGGAGGCGGTAATCCCCAGAGTCTTTGTGCATAAAGCCGACTCTGCAATTAATGGGGTGAATGCCAAAATAGTAAATGGGTGTAGTAACCAGCGGCTTTTTTACAAGACGAGTGGCAGGGCAATACCCCCAAAAAGTTTTACTCGATTGTGTTGTGGAAGACTCAGAATCAGCAAAACAAAAAACTAAAGAATGGCAACCTGGTAGCGATCAGGGGCAGCTGGGCATCAACCATCATGATTATTGGTGGAGATGTCAGAGTTAAACCGAAATATCTCTCTTTCCTGACTGGAGGCACCGGCAAAATCACCAAGGGCAACCTAAAACAGTAATCGAAGGATGGAGATGTCCGAAACCAGGCAACCATCCGCTAAAAAACTGTAAATTAAAGGGGAAGAGTGGATGAACAACGGCAAAGTTAGAATCTACGAATTATCAAAGGAATTGAATTTGGATAACAAAGAGCTATTAGCTATTTGCGATCAGCTCGAAATCGCGGTTAAAAGCCATAGCAGCACTATTTCCGAATCTGAGGCAGAACGTATACGCACGGCTGCCGAAAAACTGACGGCTAATAATTTGAAAGGCAACAATACATCTAGTAAACTAAATACATCACAACCTGGCGATGGCGCAAAGCGCAGTGCCGGAGGCAATCGCAATCGACCTACACCACCTCACAAACCACAAATTTTGGAAATTCGCAAACCCAAAATATTGAGAAATAATACCCGAAACGCCCCCCAAGCTTCAGTGGCTAATGATAGCCAACTTGCTTCCTCAGAAGTTCATTCTTCTTCACAATCAGAGCCAATCGATACACCAGTCTCACCCATGAAGCCGACGGCACCAATTCGACCTGTACCCCGGAATCAATCTGAGACCTCACCAGAACCTGCAATCAAACCAGTAGATCCAGTTTCTAATACACAGGCGCTAGAAACAAGAGCAGCCGCAAAACCTGAAAAAGCTGGAACTGAACGCAGCCGAAGTGGGGTTTCCCCTAAACCAAAAGCGGAAAAACCGCAAAAACCCCATCTGGCGGAGCCGCCAGCCAGACCGGTGGCTGGAAATTACCGTGTAGGAATCGGCCAGAGTTCCACAGAAAAACCAGTACTCAAGCGCGATCAAGTCAAGCAGAAGCCGCAACGAGGCACTAGCAGTGACAGCCCACAAGCCCCAGCGGCAAAACAGCATCGTGCTACTCCCACAAATCCAGTCAAAGCAGAACAAAAAGGCAATCGGCCGCCCGGACAAGGTCACCAGGAGCAGCGGTTACGAAGTGCACCACTGGCAGATGGGACAAGACCTAGTCGTCCAGTACGTCCGTCAGAAGTTGTAGCCGCAATGCCAATTGCTACTCCGCCAAAACCCATGTCAGGGGGACAGGTAAAACCCGACCTGGATACTGATGTGATCGCACCGGAACTACTTGATTTGAAACGCCCCACACCACCGCGTCTGGCTAAAGGTGGTAAAAGGTGGCAAGAGGAAGAAATTATTGACGAAATCAAGGAAAAGTCCGGTAAAGTAGGACCTAAAGGCAAGCGGGTTAAACCAATCGTTGAAGATGACTTTGAAGAAGAGGATTTACTCGATGATGAGGATCAAGACTCACCAGCTACAGTCCAGGTTAGTCTTTCCATCGCCCGTCCTCCTAAACCAAAAGCTGCTCGAGGTACACAGTCACCTGCAGCAGCAGTTATTAGCGCCCCAACTGCTAGAAAGAAAAAATCCTTCTCTCGTCGCGACCAAAACCGTCGCCAAGAATTGGAGACAAAGCGTGAACGTCCTGAAAAGGTAGTGATCACAGGGCCAATGACAGTCCAAGAACTGGCTGATGTTTTTGCGATCGCCGATACAGAGATTGTGAAAATCCTTTTCCTCAAAGGTATGGCTGTAAGTATCACCCAGAATTTGGATATCCCCACCATTACCTTAATAGGAAAAGATCTGGAGATAGAAGTGGAAACTGCTCAACCAGAAGCAGAAGCCCGTAAAGTCACGGAAATGCTTGATGTGGCAGATATGGAGCTACTCCAGCGGCGTCCCCCTGTGGTGACAATTATGGGTCACGTAGACCATGGGAAGACAACTCTGCTTGACTCCATTCGGAAAACTAAGGTTGCTGCTGGGGAAGCTGGTGGTATTACCCAACACATTGGTGCATACCATGTGGATGTGCAACATGAGGGAAAAGAACAGCAGATAGTTTTTCTTGATACTCCCGGACATGAGGCATTTACGGCTATGCGGGCGCGGGGGGCAAGGGTAACTGATATTGCGATTTTAGTAGTGGCTGCTGATGACGGTGTTCGTCCCCAAACGGTAGAGGCTATTAGTCACGCCCAAGCTGCCGGAGTACCAATTGTTGTTGCCATTAACAAAATTGATAAGGAAGGCGCACAACCAGACCGAGTTAAACAAGAACTCACTCAGTATGGTCTCACACCTGAAGAGTGGGGCGGTGAAACAATCATGGTTCCTGTAAGTGCTATCAAGGGCGAAAACCTCGATACGCTTCTGGATATGATTTTGCTAGTAGCAGAAGTGGGAGAACTCTGTGCCAATCCAGACAGGTCTGCTAAGGGCACAGTGATTGAAGCACATCTGGATAAGGCAAAAGGCGCAGTTGCTACCCTGCTGATTCAGAATGGTACCCTCCATGTGGGAGATATGTTAGTGGCCGGCTCGGCGTTTGGTAAAGTTCGGGCAATGGTAGATGACCGAGGCAAACGAGTAGAGCTTGCTAGTCCTTCTTTTGCTGTGGAAGTACTCGGTTTAAGTGATGTCCCAGCCGCGGGCGATGAATTCCAGGTCTTCGCTAACGAAAAAGAAGCCAGAACCCTGGCTAGTGATCGCGCTGACAAACAACGTCTATCCCGTCTGTTACAAGGGCGTGTCACTTTGACCACCCTCTCGGCCCAAGCACAAGAGGGAGAGTTGAAAGAACTCAACTTAATCTTAAAGGCAGACGTACAAGGTTCTGTGGAAGCTATTGTTGGATCTCTCAGACAAATCCCCCAAAACGAAGTTCAAATTCGTATGCTATTGGCAACCGCTGGGGAAATAACTGAAACCGATATTGACCTAGCCGCAGCTAGTGGCGCTGTGATCATTGGTTTCAATACTACCTATGCTAGTGGCGCTAGACAAGCCGCCGATGAAGCCGGGGTGGATGTGAGGGAATACAATATCATCTACAAACTTTTGGAAGATATCCAAGGAGCTTTAGAAGGTCTGCTGGAACCAGAGTTGGTGGAAGAACCCCTTGGCCAAACCGAAGTCCGTGCCGTCTTCCCTGTGGGGCGTGGAGCCGTGGCTGGTTGTTATGTACAGTCTGGCAAATTGGTTCGCAACTGCAAGGTGCGAGTGCGTCGTGCCGGTAAGGTCATTTATGAAGGTGTCCTTGACTCCCTCAAACGGATGAAGGAAGATGCGCGAGAAGTTAACTCCGGTTATGAATGCGGTATCAACATTGATAAGTTCCATGACTGGGTAGAAGGTGACTTGATTGAAGCCTTCCAAATGGTAACTAAGCGTCGTACACTCACATTGACGAAATAGTGCTGGTTGCTCATTTCTGGGTTGTGAGTGAAAATGATGAGTTTTGAGATCAAATGAGTGCATAACTCACAGTTCAAAACTCATCAATGCCTTCTGCTCCCTTGATGAATTGTCTCGGTATTTTGTAGTTTCCTCAGGAAGGTAAGAAATTTATATCGGCGGTAGAGCATTGAGTAGACTTAAAGCAAAGCTCATCGCCTCCGATAGCCTAGGATGGGTAGGCATGGCAATAGGTGGATTAGATGAGAAGCCTATACTCTATTGCTTGCAATCAGTTTAGAATGATGTCACAAGAAAATCGCAAAAAAGGCACTTCCTCCACTTGGCTTTAGACAGTGGAGGAAGTGCCAACGGCGAATTGATTCGCCGTGATGATATAATCAAGGTGCGAGTAAGAATAACCATCTGCACGAAGAAGTATTTTGAGC
>NZ_JANQDF010000044.1:0-6842 GCF_029891675.1 Anabaenopsis tanganyikae CS-531 | reverse complement strand
TTTAAATGGGGCGTACAATATATTAAGAAAAGCAGTCCTGAACGCTTTTGCAGACGGGATAGAGGGGTTAGGAGTAACTCCAATCAGGTTTACCCCTGGTAAAGTGACTTTGTAGATTTGTCTATAATTTCACAAACTCTTTTCATCGCTAGGCATTTTATATTGAGTGTATTACAGAGGTTTTTTAACTGCTCATGGTCTGGCCTTTCAAGTCTAAGTTTCGTAAACAAATTGCCCGGATTGAAATTACTGGTGCTATCGGTGCTTCTACTCGCAAGCGCGTGTTAGAAGCCCTAAAAACCATAGAAGAGAAAAAGTTTCCCGCTTTACTCCTGCGTATTGATAGTCCTGGGGGTACAGTGGGCGATTCTCAAGAAATCTACAGCGCCCTGAAGAGGTTACGCAATCAAATCAAAATCGTCGCCAGCTTTGGCAATATTTCGGCTTCTGGCGGTGTCTACATTGGCATGGGAGCAGAACATATCATGGCTAACCCTGGTACAATCACTGGTAGTATTGGTGTGATTTTGCGGGGTAACAACTTAGAACGGTTGCTGGAAAAAATCGGTGTGTCCTTCCAAGTCATCAAGTCTGGCCCCTACAAAGATATTTTGGCATTTGACCGCCAACTGACTGGACCAGAACAAAGCATCCTGCAAGAGTTAATTGACGTGAGTTATCAGCAGTTTGTCAAGACCATCGCTCAAGCGCGTTCTCTAGAACTAGAAACTGTTAAGACTTTTGCTGATGGTCGGATTTTCACCGGGGAACAGGCTTTAGAATTAGGTGTTGTAGACCGTCTGGGAACTGAAGAGGATGCACTGCGCTGGACGGCGGAAATGGTGGGTCTTGATCCGGATAAGACACCCTGCTATACCCTAGAAGAACGAAAACCTTTATTGAGTCGCGTTCTACCCGGAAGCCGTCTGGTTTCATCAGGGCTGGGGGCGGGAATTGATTGGTTGGAATTTGAAATGTCTACCAGTGGTCTGCCACTGTGGTTATATCGACCTTAAATAATTAGCAGTCATTGTAAAAAATTTACAATGACTGATGACCAATGAGTAATGTAAGGAGGATTTTGGCGTGGAGTGGCAAATGCGGGCTATTCGCGGAGCAACAACCGTTGCTGAAAACACTATTGAAGGGATTAGAGAAGCGGTAACCGAACTAATAGATCAACTAGAACAAAGGAATCAACTCCAGCCAGAAAAGATGATTAGTGTGACTTTTTCGGTGACACGTGATTTAGATGCGATTTTTCCGGCGGCCATTGCGCGATCGCGTTCTGGGTGGGATAATGTGGCAATGTTGGATGTACAACAAATGCACGTCGAAGGTAGCTTAGAGCGTTGCATTCGGTTTCTTATCCACGCTTACCTTCCAGCTTCTACACCAATTAATCATATTTATTTACGCCAAGCTGCTAAATTACGTCCAGATTGGAGTTTATCCCAGCCGTTACAACCATCACAGCAGGCAGTTAAGTCAAAAGTTTAAAATTTGACTGTCAATTATATGTAAAAATTAACACGAAATGAGCTATTACGGTAGTGATGCGGCTCAAGCTGCTGCCATGGGCGGGAGAATGTTTAATGAGCGGGTAACTGGTGTGTGCGTAAAACTAGAAGATTTTTTGACCATTCTCTCCAAAATGGAGCAGCCACTAGTAATTGTCACAAGTGAAGGGTATTTCACAAAAATTTATAAGTATCTCACAGCATATAAAGGTTTTGTGTTTTTCACCGAATCTTTAGAAAAATTGCAACTTGGTAGCAAGATTGAGGTGATTTACGCTCAAAGCCTATCTACTGAGATTTGACGTTTTGTGTCCACAAAACCAGCCCACCCAAGGTGGGCTGGGGTATTTCTATTGGTGATGACGATGAAATCTAATCCCGATAAAAATATCGTAAACAAACTCTAAAAAGTCCTTTTTTTGTAATAAACCTGATGTTTGAGGACTACCCTTTTCATCTAACAACGGCTTCATTGCATAATAAGCAGGTTGGTAATTATACCAAGGAATAGAAGGCCACAGATGATGAATCAGGTGGTAATTCTGTCCTAAAATCAGGATATTGAGGAGTTTACCAGGATAGACCCGGGCATTTTTCCAGCGATCGCGTTCCACAAAGGGACGATGTGGTAAATAATCAAAAAATAATCCTAGTGCTATCCCCACTAAAAAAGCCGGGATAAACCAAAAATTGAGAATGTAACCTAAAAAATGATACTGAATGGAAATATAAAAAATTGTGCCGACAATTAAGCGGCTAATGAACCATTCTAATAGTTCATAGTTACGCCACAGTCGCCGCTGAAAGAAAAACACCTCATGGTACAAAAAACGTACCGCTATCAACCACAACGGTCCCCCTGTAGAGACGTAATGATCCGGGTCGTTCTTAGGGTCATTGACATGGGCGTGATGCTGTAAATGCACCCGTGTAAATACGGGGAAGGCAAAAGCTAATATCAAGGCGCTACCATGGCCTAACATGGCATTAATGATTCGGTTACGATGGGCAGATTGGTGACAAGCATCGTGAATCACAGTGCCTGCACAATGTAAAGCAATGGTATTAATGGTAAAGCACAACCAATCTGGCCACTGCCAGAGCCAGTAACCAAAGTTAGATAATACCAGCATTGTTACTGTGGACAGAAACAGTAGCAGTGTGGGATTAAAATCACCAGGAGGCGCTAAAAATTCCTTGGGGGGGATTTTTAGTGACTTCTGTGCCTCCAATGTGAGCATTCTTAACTCCTTGTTTAATGAAACATTACGAATATACGATAAACATGAGTAAATAATAAACTTTTGTAAGCTTTTATTTAGCAAGATTTAACTTGATATTTGCCGAAGCCCAGATGAATAGCGCTATGATTCCAGACGAGAGATAAGTTTTTCTGCTCGCGTAGGGTGTCTAGGCAACCAATAAAGAGTTGACTGAAAAATCTATATTCAGGAGGATGGAACCCAGTTTGGTGTACGATATCTACTCTATCTCACAAATCTTGGGAAATCTTAACCAGGGTAAAATTATCATTTCTGTTGCGAGTGACTCTCACACCCCCATTCATCCTCCGCCTCTGTTGGTTATGGATATAACAGAGACTGAAAACTAAACGCCCCTTAAATTAATATGAATCTCTAGATAGAGATAGCCCCCTAGAATCAGCCCCTATGCAATTAAGAGACTCTCTACGCCGGACAAAAATTGTTGCTACAATTGGGCCTGCCACTAGCAGCCCAGAAAACCTGAAGGCGATTATCGAAGCTGGTGCGACGACGCTGCGGCTCAACTTCTCCCACGGTACTCATGCTGACCATCAGCGTAGTATTCGCTTAATTCGGCAAACTGCCTTTGAATTAAATCAACCTGTGGCAATTCTTCAAGACTTGCAAGGGCCAAAAATTCGCTTAGGTAAGTTTGAACATGGGTCGATAATTTTAGAAAAAGGCGATCGCTTCACCTTGACAAATCGCCCAGTTGTCGGCTCCCAAGAAATTAGCTGTGTTACCTACGACTATTTAGCCCAAGAAGTGCCTGTAGGTGCGAAAATCCTCCTCGACGATGGGCGAGTAGAAATGGTGGTAGAGGATATCAACCCTGACAAAGGCGATTTACATTGTCGTGTGACGGTAGCTGGTAAGTTATCTAACAATAAAGGTGTTAACTTTCCGGGTGTTTACCTATCCATTAAGGCCATGACCGACAAGGACCGCGAGGATCTCATGTTTGGTCTAGACCAGGGTGTAGATTGGGTAGCGCTTTCCTTTGTACGTAACCCCCAGGACATCATCGAAATTAAAGAGTTAATTTCTAGTACTGGTAAGCAGGTTCCAGTGATTGCCAAAATTGAAAAACATGAAGCCATTGAACAAATGGAACAAGTTCTGGCTTTATGTGATGGTGTGATGGTGGCTAGAGGTGACTTGGGTGTAGAACTACCTGCTGAAGATGTCCCTGTGCTGCAAAAGCGGTTGATTGCTACAGCCAATCGCTTAGGGATTCCCATCATCACGGCTACCCAAATGTTAGACAGTATGGTGAGTAATCCCCGTCCTACTCGTGCTGAAGTCTCAGACGTGGCTAATGCCATTTTAGATGGTACGGATGCTGTGATGCTATCGAATGAAACTGCTGTGGGTAATTATCCTGTGGAAGCAGTGGCTACCATGGCGAGAATTGCTGAACGCATGGAACAGGAAGCGGCACAAAATTCCGCCCTACTTTCCCACCGAGATGAGCGACGTTCTATTCCTAATGCTATTAGTCAAGCTGTGGGGCAAATTGCTCAACAATTGGGCGCAGCGGCAATTATGACCCTGACACAAACAGGGGCTACAGCTCGGAATGTTTCTAAGTTCCGTCCCCATACCCCGATTTTGGCTGTGACACCCCATGTGAATGTGGCACGACAATTACAGATGGTTTGGGGTGTGAAACCATTGTTGGTACTAGGTTTACCTTCTACTGGGCAGACTTTTCAAGCTGCTATCAATGTGGCTCAAGAGCATAACTACCTGTCTGAAGGTGATTTAGTGGTGATGACTGCGGGTACTCTTCAAGGTGTTTCCGGCTCTACTGATTTAGTTAAGGTTGAGGTGGTGACCGCTGTGCTAGGTCAGGGTATTGGCTTGGGACAGGGTTCGGTAAGTGGTCGTGCTAGGGTGGCTCACACTGGTATGGATGTGAGTAATTTTAATCCCGGAGATATTTTGGTGGCACCCCGGACTGATGCGGATTTTGTTGATGCCATCCGTAAGGCCGCAGGTATTATTACTGAGGATGAAAGTCTAACCAGTCACGCGGCTGTCATCGGCTTGCGTCTGGGTGTCCCTGTGATTGTGGGTGTGAAAACAGCAACCCAGGTAATTCGTGATGGTGCAATTCTTACTCTGGATATGCAGCGGGGTCTGGTCTACTCAGGAGCTCTGGGAACTCCTTAATCTGAATTACTGCAAAAATCTATTCTCTGGTAAATCTGGCTATGGGGAATTTGGCAATCTGCGGAGGCTAAAGTTAAGATTCCGTTTTGAGCGTCAGATTCTCTTAACAGCCAGTTACCTTCTGGAGTTTTGCTAAACTGTTCAATATGAATTGTATATTGGTCAATTAGTATATATTCTTGCAATTCCGGGAGGGAACGGTAATAAGTAAATTTATCTCCCCTATCTCTACTGCTGGTAGAGTTAGAAAGTACCTCAAAGATGATACTGGGATTTACTACTGTATCGGTTCTTCCGTCTTGAAAGCGGGGTTGATTTTTAATGATGAGAATATCAGGATAGGTGTATTGTTGGTAATGGGGAATCCACAGGCGTAGGTCACTAGTGTAAACGCGGTAATCTTGTTCTCTCAGCGCCTGGCTAAGAGCAACTACTAAATTGATAATGATTTGGTTGTGATTAATAGAGCCGCCAGTCATGGGTATAATTTCCCCGTTACGGTATTCACTGCGATACTCAGCAGTTTCTTCAAGTGCGAGGTATTCTTCTATAGAATATTGCTGGGTGGGAGTTTGCACAACCATAGGGTTTTTGTGTGAAGGCTGGAGTAAGATAACTTTAGCCTAACATTCATAAATAGCGGGATAAAACTTCTGCAGTGGCAAGTCCGGTTTTTTGCCAACTGAATTGACTGGCTCTATTTATACCTAGGGTAGAGAGGTGCGATCGCATTTGCATATCTTCAGCTATCATCTGCATAGCTGCGGTGATTTCTGTTAGGTTGTAGGGATTAATTAAAATCGCTGCTTCCCCCGCTACCTCTGGAAGGGAAGAAAGATTAGAAGTAATCACTGGAGTCCCACAAGCCATTGCTTCGAGGACTGGTAAACCGAACCCTTCCCAGAGGGTCGGAAATACTAGGGCGATCGCATTATAAATAATTTTTGGTAGTTCGTCATAGGATACGTAATTGAGAAATTTTGTCTGTTGAGTAATTCCCAACTCTGCGACATGGGTTTGTAAAAGTGGAGTGTAACGCCTATCAACCGGACCTGCTAACCATAGTTGATATTCACCCCTATTTGGTAGCTCCGCAAAAGCAGCTATAATCCGGTGTAAATTTTTATAAGGGTCATGTCTTCCTAGATAGAGAAAATATGGCGGATTGTCAGGTGATTTTTCTTGAAAAGGGTGAAAATGTTCACGATCATAACCTAGGAGAATGGGGGTGATTTGACTGGCGGGAATTTGATAAAAATTAATGATATCCTCTGCTGTCGCTTGGGAATTGCAGATTATGTGTTGTGCTTGTTTGAGGACTTGGGGAACGTAGTAACGATGGTAAGCTGTCAAGGGTGATAAGGGTTTGGGAAAGCGCAATGGTATTAAGTCGTGGGAAACGACCACAAAACGACAGTTACTATAAAGCGGTGCTTCTGGTAAGGGGGAAAATAACAAGGGAGATTTGAGGTGATGATAGATTTGGGGAAGTTGGAACTGTGTCCACAATAAGCGGCGCAAATGTCCTTTTGTCCCTTGAGCGGGGGTAAGATTATTGGGAACTGGATAGCAGTTAAATTCTGGGTCTTTTTGTGCTGTTAATAAGGTGGGATATAGAGATTTTAAATAAGGGAAGATATTTTGAGCGTAGTTACTAATCCCTGTTGGCTGTGAGGAAATAATAGATAAGTTTATAATTAGTTGGTTATCTAATGTTTTGATTAAATCCATTAATTGTACTTGTCAATTTTTAACTAAAAAATTAAATAACTCAGGGGATTAGGGGAACAGGGAACAGGGAACAGGGATTAGGGATTAGGGATTAGGGATTAGGGGAACAGGGAACAGGGAACAGGGATTAGGGGAACAGGGAACAGGGAAC